>NZ_JBHWBS010000005.1:71870-144542 GCF_042735655.1 Streptomyces sp. NPDC059567
CACGCCCGCTCCACACCCCACCGCCGCGTCGTGGGGGGGCGCCGCGCCTCTCTCGGGGGGGGGGCCCCCCCTCTCGTCTGCGTACGGCCAACCGCTTGCGGCTCACCGTCCACGGCCTACCGTTTACGGCTCGAACTTGTAGCCCAGGCCACGGACCGTCACCAGGTAGCGCGGGGCGCCCGGGTCGGGTTCGATCTTCGCCCGCAGACGCTTGACGTGGACGTCCAGGGTCTTGGTGTCGCCGACGTAGTCCGCGCCCCAGACCCGGTCGATCAGCTGCATACGCGTCAGGACGCGGCCCGCGTTCCGCAGCAGCATCTCCAGGAGGTCGAACTCCTTCAGCGGGAGGTCGACCTTGCCGCCCGAGACCGTGACGACGTGGCGGTCCACGTCCATGCGGACCGGACCGGCCTCCAGGGCCGCGGGGGTGACCTCCTCCGGCTCACCGCGGCGGCGCAGGACCGCGCGGATGCGGGCGACCAGCTCCCGCGAGGAGAAGGGCTTCGTCACGTAGTCGTCGGCTCCTATTTCCAGGCCGACGACCTTGTCGATCTCGCTGTCCTTGGCGGTCACCATGATGACCGGGACGTTCGAGCGGCCGCGCAGCTGGCGGCACACCTCGGTGCCGGGCAGCCCCGGCAGCATCAGGTCGAGGAGGACGAGATCCGCTCCGTTGCGCTCGAACTCGTCGAGACCGTCGGGCCCGGTCGCGGCGACCGCGACCTCGAAGCCTTCCTTGCGGAGCATGTACGACAGGGCGTCGCTGAAGGATTCCTCATCCTCGACGACGAGCACTCGGGTCACGGAAGGACCTCCGGGGCAGGGAGCGGTTCGGTCATGAGATCGGGGGTGGGGGAGGCGGACCGGCGGCGGTCCCGTACGGCGCCCGCCTCGGGCAGCCGCAGGGTGAAGGTGGAGCCCTGGCCTTCGGTGCTCCAGACCGTGACCTCCCCGCCGTGCGAGGCGGCCACGTGCTTGACGATGGCCAGGCCGAGCCCCGTGCCTCCGGTGGCTCGGGAGCGGGCCGGGTCGACGCGGTAGAAGCGTTCGAAGACCCGCTCGCGGTCCTTCTCGGAGATGCCGATGCCCTGGTCGGTCACCGCTATCTCGATCAGGTCGCCGCCGGGGGCGGCCACGCGGCGGGCGGCGATGCCCACGCGCGTACGGGCCGGTGAGTAGTTGACGGCGTTCTCGACGAGGTTGCCGAGCGCCGCGGCGAGCTGGCCGCGGCTGCCCCAGACGTACAGGTCGGCCGTTCCTCCGGAGACCATGGTGATCTGCTTGGTGGAGGCGGTGTGCCGGGAGCGGTCGATGGCCTCGGCGACCAGTTCGTCCACCCGTACGGGCTCGGAGTCCTCCAGCGGGTCGTCGTTCTGCACCCGCGAGAGGTCGATGAGTTCCTGTACGAGATTGGTGAGCCGGGTCGCCTCTATCTGCATACGGCCGGCGAAGCGGGTGACCGCCTCGGGGTCGTCCGAGGCGTCCATGACGGCCTCGGAGAGCAGGGAGAGCGCGCCTGTCGGAGTCTTGAGCTCATGACTCACATTGGCGACGAAGTCGCGCCGTACCGCTTCGATACGGCGGGCCTCCGTCAGGTCCTCGACCAGGAGCAGCACCAGGCGGGAGCCGAGCGGTGCCACGCGGGCGGAGACGGCGAGGGCCTCGCCGCGTCCGGTGCCGCGCCGGGGCAGGTCGAGCTCGACCTGCCGTATCTCTCCGTCACGGCGGGTGTCGCGGGCCATGTTGAGCATGGGCTCGACGGCCAGCTTCCCGCCGCGGACCAGGCCGAGGGCGTACGCCGCCGAGCTGGCCTTCACCACGGAGTCGCTCTCGTCGAGAACGACCGCGGAGGAGCGCAGCACCGACAGCACGGTGTCGACGCCGGGCGGGAGCACGGCGTCCGTGTGCAGGGAGGTCCGGGTGGGTCGCGCCTGGTCGCGCTCGCTCCAGCGGAACGCCAGCATGGCGATCACGCCGGTGCACACCCCGGCGATCGCTGCCAATGCGGCGACCGCCGCGTTCACGTCCATGCCATCCAGGTTATGCGGGGTCGAGGACACTCTCCCAGCCGTCCGAGTGGCTGCTCGAACAGTCGTCGCCCAGAGTTCACCGTGGGGACGGTGCCGGTTCATTTGAACCGTTGAGGACGATGGCCTGCGTCGCCCAGAGTTCACCGAGGGGAAAGGGGTCATTCACTTGGGGTGGACGCTCCTGACTTGTCGGGGGCCGAACGTGGGAGCGTGGGGGTCCGAAGCCCCACCCGGACCCCGGACGCTTGTGAGAGAGGGACATCGATGCGGGACGCGTACCACGAGGAACTTGACTCGATCGGCGAGGGCCTGGTCGAGATGGCCCGCCTTGTCGGGTCGGCGATCGGGCGCGCCACGACGGCGATGCTCGACGCGGATCTGAAGCTCGCGGAGAGCGTGATCGCGGCGGACCAGAAGGTCGACGACCTTCAGCACGACCTGGAGGCCCGGGCGATAGCGCTGCTCGCGCGGCAGCAGCCGGTGGCGACGGACCTGCGGATCGTGGTGACCTCGCTGCGGATGAGCGCGGACCTGGAGCGGTCGGGCGACCTGGCGCAGCACGTGGCGAAGCTGGCGCGGCTGCGCTTCCCCGCCACGGCCGTGCCGCGTGACCTGCATGCGACGATCCTGGAGATGGGCCAGCTGGCGCAGCGCCTGATGGCGAAGGCGGCGGAGGTCATCATCACGAAGGACGTCGACCTGGCGCTCCAGCTGGAGCAGGACGACGACGAGATGGACCTGCTGCACCGGACGCTGTTCCAGCACCTGATGGACGACCGCTGGAAGCACGGCATCGAGACGGCCGTGGACGTGACGCTGCTGGGCCGGTACTACGAGCGGTTCGCGGACCACGCGGTGTCGGTGGCGAAGCGCGTCGTGTACCTGGTGACGGGCGAGCACGCGGACGAGCTGCAGCAGGCGGACGCCCCGGTCGAGGGCGCGTAGCCCTCGGGCGGGCGGCGGATCGGGGCCGGGTGCCCGGCGCCAGGCGTCGGGCCGGGGGCGGGTGCTTGGCCATGGCCGCCGCTCGCTGCTCGGCGGGCGGGGGCTGCCGGGGGGGGTGGCGAAGTCCTGCACTCGGCGGGCGGGGCTGCCCGGGGGGGGCGGCGAAGTCCTGCCCCGGCGCGCGGGGCTGCCCGGGGGGCGGAGAAGTCCTGCCCCGGCGGCAGCCCACCCAGGACGGGCGGTGCCCGACGGCGGGTACTGCCTGACGACTCGCGCTGCTCGACGGCAGCCCGCCGGGGCCAAGCACGGGCGTGGGCGCTGGGCGGAGTGGGCCGCGTCGGGGCGTGGGCTGCGCCGGGGCGGCGCTCGCACTCCTGTGCGCCGTTGATGCGCCCGGTGACGTGGGCATGGAATGAAGGGGAGGCGACGTACGCCTTCGAGGAGGGACGCCATGCCTGAATCCGCCACCACCGACCCCCAGCAGGAGCCGCCGCGCGACACGGTCTTCCTGCCCGTCCTCGGCGCCTGCGGGTGCGGCTCGGGCTGCGGCTGCGGCTGCCAGTCCGGCGGGCCGTGCCAGTGCGGGGGCTGCTCCGGCTAGGCGCGTACGACGAGGGGCCCCGTCCGGAGATCCGGGCGGGGCTTCGTCGTAGGCGATGGCTTCGTATGTGCCCGGGTCTCAGACCTCGAGAACGCCGACGATCTGCCCCCCACTCATCTCACCCGTCCTGCGGAAGCCCAGCTTCAGGTAGAACTCCTCGGGCCCGTGCTCGCCCGGCTCCCAGGTGACGTGGAACTGACGCGCACCGCGCTGCCGGATCTCGTCGCGGACGGCGTCGACGGCGAACCGTCCGTATCCCTTGCCCTGCCGCTCGGCCGCGATGTTCAGCCGCCACAGGCCGCTGCGGCGGGCATCGGGGTCGTCTTCCTTGGCCCAGCGGATGTCGATGAAGGCCATGAGGAAGCCGACGAGCTCGTCCCCGTCGAAGATCAGCCGGGGCCAGGCGGTGTCCCCGAACGCGTACGCCTCCGCGAGCGAGGTCGCGACCGACGCGACGTTCTTCTCCTGGTGCGGGTGGACGCGCAGCGCGAGGGCGGCGTCGACGTTGTCGGGGGTGATCTTCTCGAGGCGGAGCGATGAAGGCATGGCCCGGAGGCTACCGACCGTCCGTGAATCCCGCCCGCGCATTTGTTCCAACCCTGGTCACGGGACGGGCTGCGACCAGGGCTGACCCGCCCAGGACCGGAGCCGGCCCGGCACGTCCGCGTCGAGGAGCCACGCGGCATGAAGAAGCCCCCTAGCGGCACGCGCCCTCTCTCCCCACGCTCCTGAGGCCGGCCGCGCTCCTGCACGAGCGGGAGGGGGAGATCACCGACACTCTGGTGGAGTTGCCCGTTCGCTCAGGGACCTGGAGGGCTCCGCCATGAAGTACACCGTCTCGATCGAGATCGCCCTGCCGCGGGAGAGGGTGGTCCAGCTGCTCGCCGACCCGGCACACCTGCCGAAGTGGCTGCGGGGCCTGGTGCTGCACGAGCCGCTGAGCGGGGAGCACGGGCAGGTCGGTACCAAGTCGCGGGTCGTGCTGCAGATGGGGCAGCAGAAGTTCGAGGGCACCGAGACGATCACGCGCCGCGAACCGGCAGACCTGCACGGGATCCCGAAAGGGAGCGTCGTTCACTTCGACCGCGAGATCGTCGGCGAGGGCATGTGGAGCGCCGTGCGCGACCGGCTGACCGAGGCCGGTCCGGAGACGACGCTCTGGGTGAGCGAGAACGAGTACCGATTCAGCGGCTTGCTGATGCGGCTGGTAGGGCTCCTGATGCCCGGCAGTTTCCGCAAGCAGTCGCTACAGCACATGCAGGACTTCAAGGCGTTCGCCGAGCAGGGAAAGGACGTCCGCGAAGCGAAGGGCTGATCTGCGTGTGGACAGCGGCGTCGACAACGTCGCGACCGAGGACATCCGCACCGCCTGAGGCCCGACGACTCCCCGCGCTGAGGGCCCACCGTGGGCCCAGAGCGGGAAAATGCCCCTGATCTGCGCCATGAGCGCAGGTCAGGGGCATGATCGCTACCTACTTCTTCTTGCCCTGGTTCTTCACGGCCTCGATCGCCGCCGCCGCCGCGTCCGGGTCCAGGTACGTGCCGCCCGGCTTCAGGGGCTTGAAGTTCTCGTCGAGCTCGTACGCCAGCGGGATGCCCGTCGGGATGTTCAGGCCCGCGATGGCCTCGTCCGAGATGCCGTCCAGGTGCTTGACCAGGGCGCGCAGGCTGTTGCCGTGGGCCGCGATCAGGACCGTCTTGCCGTCCAGGAGGTCCGGGACGATGCCGTCGTACCAGTACGGCAGCATCCGGTCGACGACGTCCTTCAGGCACTCCGTCTGCGGGCGCAGCTCCGGCGGGATCGTCGCGTAGCGCGGGTCGTCGGACTGCGAGAACTCCGTGCCGTCCTCGAGCGGCGGCGGCGGGGTGTCGTACGAGCGGCGCCAGAGCATGAACTGCTCCTCGCCGAACTCCGCGAGCGTCTGCGCCTTGTCCTTGCCCTGGAGCGCACCGTAGTGGCGCTCGTTCAGACGCCAGGAGCGGTGGACCGGGATCCAGTGGCGGTCGGCGGACTCCAGCGCCAGCTGCGCCGTGCGGATGGCGCGCTTCTGGAGGGAGGTGTGCAGTACGTCGGGCAGCAGGCCGGCGTCCTTCAGCAGCTCACCGCCGCGGACCGCCTCCTTCTCGCCCTTCTCGGTGAGGTTGACGTCCACCCAGCCGGTGAACAGGTTCTTCGCGTTCCACTCGCTCTCGCCATGGCGGAGGAGGATCAGCTTGTACGGTGCGTCGGCCATGCGCCCGAGCCTAATCGACGCCTGACGATTGACGCGCACCGTCAATTCGCTGGCGTCCGACGTATGAGATGCGTAAGTTACGGGTGCCGCTAGAGGGACTTACACACACGGGGGCCGGCCGCACATGTCCATCGACTCGCTCAGACGATCAGCTCGCGCGACCGTCTCCGGTCTCCCCGGCGGCTTCTGGTGGCTCTGGCTCTCCACCCTGGTCAACCGCACCGGCGCCTTCGTCCTCACCTTCCTCTCCCTGTACCTGACCCAGGAGCTCGGGCACTCGGCCTGGTTCGCCGGACTCGTCCTCGCCCTCCACGGCCTCGGCGGCGTCGCCGGTTCCCCGCTCGGCGGGACGCTCGCCGACAAGTGGGGCCGCCGCCCCACCATGGTCACCATGCACCTGGTGACGGCCTCCTGCGCCGCCGCCCTCGCTCTGGTCACCACCGCCTGGGGTGTTGCCGCCGTCGTGCTGCTGATGGGCGTCTCGATGCAGGCGGTGCGTCCCTCCATCCAGGCCACGATCGCCGACATGGTCCCCGAGCACGATCGCCGCCGGGCCTTCGCCCTCAACTACTGGGCCCTCAACCTCGGCTTCGCCGTCGCCGCCTTCGGGGGTGGCGCCGCGATCTTCCTCGGCTACCGCACCCTCTTCCTCGTCGAGGCCGTGGCCACCATCCTGTGCGCCCTGATCGTCTTCCTGCGGCTGCCCGAGACCCGCCCCGAAGCCCGCCGCGACCCCGCCGGCGAGGTCGTGGAGAAGGACCGCGTCAGCGTCCTCGACGTCCTGCGCGACGCACCCTTCCGCACCCTCGTCCTCCTCAACCTGCTCGTCTGCCTCGTCTTCACCGCTCCCTGGGTCGGCCTCCCCCTCACGGTGGCCGAAGCCGGCCTGAAGCCCAGCGCGTACGGCCTGGTCATCGCCACCAACGGTGTCGTGATCGTCGCCTTCCAGCTGCTGGTCAACAAGGTCACCGACAAGCGCTCGCCGGCGATGCTGCTCACCGTCTCCTCGCTGCTCTTCGCCGTCGGCACGGGCGCCACCGCGCTGGCCGGCACGCCGCTGCTCTTCGCCGCCACCGTGGTCGTGGGGGGGAGCGGGGCGAGGGGGGCGGGGGGCCCCCTACCCCCCCGCCGCCCCCCGGCGCCGGCCGCCCCGGCGCGCGGCCGCGCGCGCGGGGGCGCCCCGCGGCGGGCGCCCCGCCGGGCCGCGCCCCCCCCGCGGGTGGGGGCGCGCCCCCCCCGCCCCCCCCCCCACGTCCCCACCAACGCCGCCGCCACCGCCAAGCTCGCCCCCGAGCATGCGCGCGGCCGCTACCAGGGCGTCATGGGCATGTCCTGGGCCCTGTCCGGCTTCCTCGCCCCGATCCTCGCGGGCTGGGTCGTGGACGGCCCGGGCACCGACACCCTCTGGGTGGCCTGCGGGGTCATCGGCTGCATCGCCGCCGTCGGCTACGCCACGCGGCTCCGCAAGGCCCTGGACGACGGGCCCGCACCCGCCCCGGTGAAGGCCGAGACGACCCCGAAGACCGACGGGCCCGACGCACTCACCAAGACCGACGGGCCCGTCACGCCCGTCGCGCTCGCGGAGAAGAGCGACAGCGGCGCCCTCAGCGCCTGAGCAGCCGCTGCGCCTCGTACAGGTTCCGGGGGCGGACCGCGCCCGGAGTCCCGTACGCCTCCACGCGCGCGTGGAGCTCGCCCGCGAAGTCCGGTACGTCGATCTGGTCGAACTCGCGCACCTCGCTGATGCCGGCCGTCGCGCTGTACGGGGCGATCGTGTCGATCTTGACGAGGCCCGCCCGGCCGTTCGTCACCGTCACGTTCCAGTGGGTGAAGCGGGCGCCGTACAGCGGTCCGGCCGAGGCGTCCCCGCCGTGCCGGCCGTTGTTCTCGACCGTGATCTCCGTCCGTACGTTGGCGAACGGCATCCCCCGGTGGGTGTCGAAGGTGCCCATCTCCATCACCCCGCGCGACCAGACGTTGTAGCTGGACAGACCCTCCACGTTGATGCCGTGGAGCTGGGTGCCCGCCGGGGCGGGGACCGTGCGGGCCGCGATGCGGAAGTCCTCGACGAGGTTGTCGTGCGCGCCCTCGCGGCAGAAGTACGGGTGGTGGGAGCCCCTCCCCTCGACCCGGGTGCGCCGCAGCGTGCAGGCGGAGGCGGCGACGAGCCCGAAGCCGTTGTCGACATGGCGTACGACGACGTCCTCGGCCCAGCAGTCGTACGCGCACTGGAAGGTGACGCCGTTGTAGCCCTTGTCGAGGAGGTGCGGGGACTGCGGGGTCTCGACCGCTTCGAGGGTCAGCCCCTCGACGCCCGCGCCGGTGAGCGGCTCGGCGAGGGTCGTCAGCCGCGGGTCCCACTCCGGGCGGACGTCCAGCGGGAGGGGGCGTTCGAGGGTCACCTTCCGGCCCTTTACGGACATCACCCGCACCGGCCACTCGTAGGGCACGTACGAGGTCAGCTTGGTCTTGTCGTCCCAGGAGTACGCCTCGGGGCCCGGGCCCCCGCCCGCCATGTGCTCCAGGAGGGTGTGATCCGCGTCATCGGCCAGGCGGAGCAGAACCAGCTGTCCCCGGCGCAGGGTTGACGGGTCGTCGACGGTCACGGACCAGTCGCCGCGCCGGGCGGGGCGGACGGTGGTCAGGGTCCGCCATTCGTCACGCTTGTTGCCGGTCCAGCCCTCGAAGGGCCAGGCCCGGGCGCGGATCGCCGCGACGAGGGAGGCATGCCGGGCATGCGGGGCGAGCCAGATGAGGCCGCCGGCCCAGGACCAGGAGGACTTGTCGCCGCCGTAGCGCGAGCCGTACGGGCCGATGAGTTCGGTGAGGTGCTTCGTCGCGAGCAGTTTCGTACGGGCGGATCCGGCGCCGCGCAGCACCACACCGCTGTGGGCCATGCGGATGAAGTCGTCGATGCGGTACGTGCCGGGCGGGACGAGCACGGTGCCGCCGCCGCGCTCCCCCGCCTCGGCGAGCGCCCGGTTGATGGCCGCCGCGGAGTCGGCGGAGCCGTCGGGGATGGCGCCGTAGGAGAGGACGTTGGCGACGACCGGCGGGCGGGGCCGCCTGGTGGCGCCGCCGCATGCGCCGGCGCGGCCGACGTAGGGGATCTGGGGGTGGGTGTACGGGGAGTCCGCGTACTCCTTCCAGAGCGAGGAGGAGCCCGCCGGCCGGAAGCCGGTCGTGCCGGCCACCCCTACCGCCACCGCACCGCCCACGAACTGCCTTCTGCTGATTCCCATGAGCCCGCCTTTCATGGATGTGAACACCATTCAGATGTGCGACGGCGGCGAGCATGGCACGGCCAGGGCGGGGTACGGAAGGGGTCGTGCAGTTACCCGGCGAGAGCCTGAAGGGCGGCCGTCAGTTCGCGGGCTTCTGGGTCAGATGCGTGAACGCGTCGAGGTTCCGGGTCGACTCGCCCCGCGAGACCCGCCACTCGTACTCGCGCCGGATCGCGCTCGCGAAGCCCAGTTCCAGAAGGGTGTTGAAGGACCCGTCCGCCGCTTCGAGGACGGAGCCGAGCAGCCGGTCCAGCTCCTCGGGGGTGACGGCGGCGAGCGGCAGCTTGCCGGCCAGGTAGATGTCGCCGAGGCCGTCGATCGCGTAACTCACGCCGTACAGCTTGAGATTGCGCTCGAGGAGCCAGCGGTGGACGCCCGCCTCGTTCTCGTCGGGGTGGCGGATGACGAAGGCGTTGAGCGAGAGGGAGTGGCGGCCGACGCGCAGCGAGAGCGTCGTGAACAGCTTGCGCGTGCCGGGGAGCTTCACCACGTACGAGCCCGGCTCGGGTGACTCCCACTCCAGTTCGGCGTCCTTGAAGGTGTCCTCGATGACCCGCCGCACGTCCTCAGCCATGGTGCGAGCGTACGCGACGCCGATGATCGTGCATCGCCGCCGTGTACACGTCCGCCGTGCCGGAGGCGGCCGTGTCCCAGCCGAAGGACTCGGCGTGCCGGGCCGCCGCCGCGCCCATCCGGGCGGACAGCGCCGGGTCGGCCACGAACCGCCCGAGCGCCCTGGCGTAGTCGGCCGGGTCGTGCCCCTGGACGAGGAATCCGGTGACGCCGTCCCGTACCGCGACCGGAAGCCCGCCCACCGCGGCCGCGACGACCGGGGTGCCGGCCGCCTGCGCCTCGATGGCGACGAGCCCGAAGGACTCGCTGTACGAGGGCATGACCAGCACCGACGCCGCCCGGAACCAGTCCGCGAGGCGGTCCTGGCCGACCGGCGGGTGGAAGCGGACGATGTCCGCGATGCCCAGGCGTGCGGCGAGCTTCTGCAGCCCCTCCGGCTTGGCGAGACCGCTGCCGCTCGGCCCGCCGACGACCGGCACGAGCATCCGCGAACGCAGCGACGGGTCCTCGTCCAGGAGCCGGGCCGCGGCCCGCAGCAGGATGTCGGGGGCCTTCAGCGGCTGGATGCGGCCCGCGAAGACGGGGATGAACGCGTCGGCGGGCAGCCCGAGGCGGGCCCGCGCGGCCGCCCGGCCGTCGGCCGGGCGGAAGTGGTCGAGGTTGACCCCCGGATGGACGACCGCGACCTTGCCGGGCTCAGCCTCGTAGAAGCGGACGAGCTCGTCGGCCTCCTCGGCGGTGTTGGCGATCAGCCGGTCGGCGGCGCGGACGATCTGGGTCTCGCCGATCACCCGGGCCGCGGGCTCGGGGGTGTCGCCCTCGGCGAGCGCCGCGTTCTTGACCTTGGCCATGGTGTGCATGGCGTGCACGAGCGGGACGCCCCACCGCTCGGCGGCGAGCCAGCCGACATGGCCGGAGAGCCAGTAGTGGGAGTGGACCAGGTCGTAGTGGCCGGGGCGGTGGCCCGCCCACGCCTGCATCACGCCGTGTGTGAAGGCGCAGAGCTGGGCCGGCAGCTCCTCCTTGGCCAGCCCCTCGTACGGCCCGGCGTCGACGTGCCGGACCAGGACGCCCGGCGCGAGCTCGACGACCGGGGCGAGACCGCCGGTGGTGGCCCGGGTGAAGATCTCGACCTCGATGTTGATCGCGGCCAGTCGCTTGGCCAGCTCCACGATGTAGACGTTCATGCCGCCGGCGTCGCCGGTGCCCGGCTGGTGGAGGGGCGAGGTGTGGACGCTGAGCATGGCCACCCGGCGCGGGGTCCGGTGGCGTCCGGGGAGCCGGAGCCGGGGCGGCGTCGCCAGGGAGCCGGCGAGCCGGGACACGTACTGGCTCACGTCGACGGTCCTTCCGCTGAGTGGGGGCGTAGCGGGCCTTGCGGGGGCACTGCGGGACTTCGGGGCACTGCGGGCACGGCGAAACGGACGGCGCACAGCGCCCTCCAAGCCGGACAACACCGGAATGACGCCATCCATTTCCGTTTTGCCAATTCATTGCCGTGCCGGTGCGGCGTGGCGCACCGCTTACGCTCGTTCCATGGCCCCGCGCACGCCCCTCCCCGCCGCATCCCGCCCCGTCGGCACGGCGACCCGTGGGACCACCAACCCCAACCGGCTGCGCCGCATGGACCGCTGGATCGCCGCCGTCCACGGGCCCGCCCTGCGCCGGTCCGCCGAGCCGCCCGTCGCGGTCGACCTGGGCTACGGGGCCGCTCCCTGGACCGCCGTCGAGCTGCTCACCCGGCTGCGCACCGCCGACCCGCGCACCGAGGTCGTCGGCATCGAGATCGAGCCTGCCCGGGTCGCCGCCGCCGAGCCCTACGAACGCGCGGGCCTCACCTTCGTGCACGGCGGCTTCGAGGTCCCGGTGCCGGGAGAGGTCGCGCTGATCCGGGCCGCGAACGTGCTGCGGCAGTACGACGAGGGCGAGGTCGCCGCGGTGTGGGCGCGGCTGTGCGCCCGGCTGGCTCCCGGGGGGCTGCTGGTGGAGGGGACCTGCGACGAGATCGGGCGGCGTCATGTGTGGGTGGCGCTCGACCGGAGCGGGCCCAGGACGGTGACCTTCGCGACCCGGCTCGGCTCGTTGGACCGGCCCTCCGACCTCGCGGAGCGGCTGCCGAAGGCGCTGATCCACCGCAACGTGCCGGGCGAGCCGGTCCACGCGTTCCTGCGGGACTTCGACCGGGCGTGGGCGGCGGCCGCTCCGTACGCCTCGCTCGGCGCGCGGCAGCGCTGGATCCGGGCCGTACACGATCTGGCGGCGGACTGGCCGCTGACGGGCGGACATCGGCGGTGGCGGCAGGGCGAGGTGACGGTGCGCTGGGAGGCCCTGGCGCCCCGCTGAGGCACCGGCCGCCCGCCGCGCCCGCGGACCGTCGGCGGGCCGTACCAGGGGTCATCGGCATGCCAACTGCCGGTGAATTCACGGTACGTCGGGAACGCAACTCCCACATCCCTCGTCCCCCGTGGGGGACAGTGACCCGACAGGGACCGGTATCCCCTGTTGCTTTCACGTTTCGCATGGCACCATCGCCAAGGTCACCGCGAAGTTACTGACGGTAAATCAGATACGGGACTTGTCCGGGCCGTCCGAGGGGGAGCTTGTGAACCGACGCCGCTGCGCCACCGCCGCGATCACCGTGGTCTGCGCCCTGACGGTGCTGGCCTCACCCGCGTTGACCCTCCAGGCCTCCGCCGCCCCGCGGCCGCCCGCCGCGCCCTCGGCCCCGCTGCCGCCCGCCCCGCCGAAGAAGACCCTCGAAGAGGTACGCAAGGAGATCGACGGCCTGTACCGGCAGGCCGCCGCCGCCACCGACGCGTACAACCTCGCCGAGGAGAAGGCCAAGGAGCAGTCCGCCGAGATCGTGGAACTGGCCAGGATGATCGTGGCCGGCCGCGAGAAGATCGACGCGCTCAAGGCGCAGGCGGGCGCGGCGGCCCGCGCCCAGTACCGCAACGGCGGGCTGCCGGAGGGCGCCCAGTTCGTCCTCACCGACGATCCGCAGCTCTTCCTCGACAACGCCGGCCGGCTCCAGCAGGGACAGAAGGCCACCAAGGACCTGCTCGGCGAAATGGCCAAGACACAGGCCCAGTTGGACGTCTACGCCAAGGAGGCGGGCATCAACTGGACCAAGCTCGAGGCCAACCGCGTCAAGCAGGCCGGGGCGAAGAAGGACATCGACGACAAGATCACCGCGGCCAAGAAGCTGGAGTCCGAGCTCGCGGCCGAGGAGCGGGCGCGGCTGCTGCGGCTGGAGGAGCAGGAGCAGTACAAGGCGCAGACCGCCTGGCTGGGCACGGGCGTCCTCAAGGGCCTGAGCGGCAAGGCGACCCCCCAGGGCAAGCAGGCGGTGGAGTACGCCACGGCGCAGATCGGCAAGCCGTACGTCTGGGGTGCGGAGGGCCCGGGCTCCTTCGACTGCTCGGGGCTGACCCAGCGGGCCTGGGGCGTGGCCGGCCGCTCCATCCCGCGCACCTCGCAGGAGCAGTGGCGGCTGCTGCCGCGCGTGGACATCAAGGACATGCGGCCCGGCGACCTGATCGTCTACTACAAGGACGCGAGCCACATCGGGATGTACGTCGGCAACGGCGCGATCGTCCACGCCCCGAGGCCGGGGCGGAACGTGACGCTCGCGGGCGCGGGCTCGATGGAGATCCTGGGAGTCGTCCGCCCGGAGTGAGGCGTTGGGCGGGAGGCTGCGGCCCGGAGCGAGTCTTCGGGCGGCTGACTGCCACGCCGAGGGAGGCATCCGGAAGGAGGCCGCCGCGCGGACTCGTCCGCCCGGAGTGAGGCGTTGGGCGGGAGGCCGACCGGAATGGTCCGTTCCGACACAAGACCGCCCGGAGTGAGAGGTTCCGCACCCTCGGCGGCCACGGCCCCGCCCCCATCAGGCGTGATGTTCATCATGGCCTCGAAGGCAACAACCTCCCCATGCGCGGCATATGCCAAGAGCTTGTCGGTCCTCGTGGCGTGATCGCCATTCCGTTGCCCGCCGGGGTACCGCTATGGTCCCGGACAGGCGGGACGTCGTTCGTCGTCCTGCCGCCCTCGGGGGGAGGGAAGGATTCAAAGACCGATGCCCGTACCCGTACCGCGACAGAGAAACGACTCTGCTGCGGCCACAGGCGCTGTCACCGCTGCCGCGGCCGCCCCGGTCGCCACGGCCGCGACCGGCACCGATCTCACCCTCCTGGTCGTCGAGGACGACCCGGCGGGTGCCCTTGCCGTACCCGAATTGCTCGACGCCGACGGGACCCGCGTCCGTATCCGCACCGCCCGCAACCTCACCGAGGCCGAGCGGCTGCTCACCGACGACGTGCACTGCGTCCTGGTCGACCTGGCCCTGCCCGGCCCCCGCGCGGCCGGTGACGACCCCCTGGCGCCGCTGCGACACGTCCTGCGGCTCGCGCCGCGCCACGCCGTCCTGGCGCTCGCGGCCTCGGCCGACGCGGAGCTGGCGGCGGAGGCCGTACGGGTCGGGGCCCAGGACCACCTCTTCCGCGAGGAGCTCGACGGCCGGCTGCTGAGCCGGGCGATCCGCTACGCGGTGGAGCGCAAGCGGGCCGACGCCGTGCAGGTGAAGCTGACCGAGTCGCGGCTGCGGGCCCAGGAGAACGCGCGTCTGGAGCGCGGGCTGCTCCCCACCCCCCTCCTGGAGGGCTCCGAGCTGCGCTTCGCGGCCCGCTACCGACCGGGCCGCTCGCGCGCCCTGCTCGGCGGGGACTTCTACGACACCGTCCGCACCCCCGACGGCACGGTCCACGCGATGATCGGCGACGTCTGCGGGCACGGCCCCGACGAGGCGGCCCTCGGCGTGGAGCTGCGCATCGCGTGGCGGGCGCTGACCTTCGCCGGTCTGTGCGGGGACGAGCTGCTCTCGACGATGCAGCAGGTCCTGGAGCACGAACGGGAGAGCGAGGAGATCTTCGCGACGCTCTGCACGGTCGACATCGCCCCGGACGGGCGCCGGGCGGGCCTGTGCCTGGCCGGCCACCCCTCCCCGCTGATCGCCCGGCAGGGCAAGGCGGCACGGCTGCTGCCGTACGAGGACGGCGGCCCGGCCCTCGGCCTGCTGCCGCGCGCCCGCTGGCCGCGGCGCCAGGTGGAGCTGGGCGGGGCGTGGAGCCTGCTGATGTACACGGACGGCCTGATCGAGGGCCGCTCGGCGGGCCCGGGTTCGCCGCGGCTCGGCCAGGACGGGATGGTCGAGATGATCAACCGGCAGCTGGCGGAGGGCCTGCGGGGCGAGGAGCTCCTGGAGGCGGCGGTGACGGAGGTGCGCTCGCTGAACGGCGGGGAGCTGACGGACGACGTCGCGGTCCTGGCACTGGAAAGGGCCCGGGGATAGCCCCGGGCCCTTGGGTCCACTCGCGCGTCCTCCGGCTCTACCGGCCGCCGTTGTAGGGGCCGTACGGACCGTCGCTGCTGGAGCCGCCGCGACGACCACCGCCGCCGCCGGAGATCTGCTTGATCGCGGGCCGGACGTCCACCATGAAGACGATGGCGGCGATGAGGCCGGCGATCTGCAGGAAGAGCATGCCCAGAAGCAGGTTCAGGGCGAGGTTGATGCTGAGGATGATCAGCCAGAACTTCTTGGTCTGCTTGTCGGCCGCGCGATACGCGTCCTCGCGTGCCATGGCGGCGAAGACGAACGAGACGAGGGCGAAGCCGAGGAAGACCAGGTCGGTCACCAGTGAGAGACCGAGGTCGAATCCGTCGCGCAACATGTCTGAACCGCCTAGTCGGTGAAGTGAGCGCCTCGCGGCCAAGGTACCCGGTACAACGCACCGGGCACCCTGATTGGTGCCCCGGCCGGCCCCGCCTTACTTCTCGGCGGCGACGGTCTTCTTGGCGACCGGCTTGCGGGCGGTGGTCTTGCGGGTGGACTTGGGCGCCTCGGCCGCCGGCTCCTCCGCCTTGGTCTCGGCCTTGGCCGCCGGCTTGGCCTCCGGCTCGGGCTCGACGACGACGGCGATCTCGGTGATCTCCTCGGCCATCTCACCGCGCCACGCCTTCACGGCCTCCTCGCCGTGCGCGGCGACCTCCTCGTACTTCTCGCGCGCCTTGACCGCGTACTCGGCGGCGACGCCGACGCCCCGGAGGGCCAGGTCCTGGGCGGTCTCGCCGAGCTTCTTCAGGTCGGTGTCGAGGCTGCCGACGACCTCGGCGAGCTTCGACTGCACGGTGGCCTGGGCCTCCTTGGCCCGGTCGGCCACCTTGTCCTGCACGGCCTTCGGGTCGGTCTTGCGCACGGCGTCGATCCGCGCGGGCGCCTCGGCGGCGATCTGCTCGATCAGCCCAGGGACCTTCTTGGCCTGCTGGACGGCGAGGTCGGCGGTGCCGGCGGCGAAGTAGAGGGGGGTACGCAGTTCTTCGATGATGGCCATGGGTGTGGTCCTCCCGGATGTGTACGTACTAGCTCACGGTTCGTTCGGCATCGGGAGCGGCGTCGTCACCGTCGACGGTCTCGGCGGCGCGCTCAGCAGCGTTCTCGGCGGCGTTCTCCTTGCGGAAGGAGTCGTAGATCTGGAGCAGTACCTGCTTCTGCCGCTCGTTGATCGAGGGATCGGCGAGGATGACGGCGCGCGTCTCCAGCTCCTCCCGTTCCTTCTCGTCGAGAATCCCGGCCCGCACGTAGAGAGTCTCGGCGGAGATCCGCAGCGCCTTGGCGACCTGCTGGAGCACCTCGGCACTGGGCTTGCGCAGCCCCCGCTCGATCTGACTCAGATACGGATTGGACACCCCGGCGGCCTCCGCGAGCTGCCGCAAGGAGAGCTGCGCGGTGCGCCGCTGCTCGCGGAGGTACTCGCCAAGATTGCCGACGTTGAGTGATGCCATGCCCCGACGATGCCATCGCCTGCTAACTATTGCAAGCACCTGCTTGCAATAGTGTCGCGCCTCACCGACGGGCCGCGGGGGAGCCTGAGCACGATAGGTGTCGCATTTGCACGACAACTGCCGCAGGGAGCACGGAACTACGCCAGACCGATCAGGCCGCGATCACGGAAGCCTCGGACCCCGCGTCACCTCGCGGGTGCGACCGGTGCGCACACGCCGCGCGGCGCCCGATGCCGGGCCCCGGTCAGCCGGCTTCCGTCAGGGCCGCGTGCGCGGCGGCGAGGATCTCCTCGGAGAGCGGGGAGCCCTGCGTGGCCCGGGACAGGACCAGAGCACCGACCAGGGTGCACAGCCGGGCGAGGCCGCCCCCGCCGCCCCCGACGCCCGCGACGGCCTCGGCGGGGGCGAGGAACGCGGCGAAGTCGGCCACGCCCTCCGCGTAGGTACGGCGCGCCTCGCGGCCTTCGGGTCCGCGCGCGATATCGATGGCGAGAGCCGCGACCGGGCAGCCGTCCGCCGCGTTGTCACGGTGTTCGACGGAGAGGTAGGCGTCGATCAGGGCCCGCTGAGCGGCACCCCGCTGCCCGTCGTGCCGCTCGAGCCCGGCCGCATTGCGCCGTGCGATCTCATCGAAGACGTGGGCGGTGACCTCATCGACGAGCGCTTCCTTGGAGGCGAACTGCTTGTAGAAGGCGCCGTGGGTGAGGCCGGCCGCCTTCATGAGATCGGCGACGCTGACGTGGGTGCCTTGCTCCCGGAACAGCCGCGACGCGGTGTCCACCACCCGCCTGCGATTCTCCTCCGCCTGCGCCTGCGATACGCGGCCCATGGCCACCTCCTGCACGAACCAGTTTGGATGTCGATTGGCATCTATCCTAGCCGCGTGTTTAGATTGTGGTTGCAATCTAATTGACGCGGGTGCTCCGACGGCGCCTGCGAAGGACAGGAGCGAGCATGGAACTCAAGAACGCGGTCGCGGTGGTCACCGGCGCCAACCGGGGCCTCGGGCGGCACCTGGCCGCCCAGCTCGTGGAGCATGGCGCCAAGGTCTACGCGGCGGCCCGCCGTCCCGAGACGGTCGACCTGCCGGGCGCCCGCCCACTGCGCCTCGACGTGACGGACCAGGAGTCGATACGGGAGGCCGCCCGCATCGCGTCGGACGCGACGCTTCTGATCAACAACGCGGGCGTCTCCACCGGCGCGACGCTGGTCGGCGGCGACCTGGACGAGGTACGTCGCGAGATGGAGACCAACTTCTTCGGCCCGCTCGTCGCCACACGGGCCTTCGCTCCCGTCATCGAGGGCAACGGCGGCGGCGCCGTACTCAACGTCCTGTCCGCCCTGTCCTGGTTCCACCCGGCAGGCCTCGGCTCCTACGCGGCTTCCAAGGCCGCCGCCTGGGCGCTGAGCGACGCGAGCCGCGGGGAACTGGCGCCCCGCGGGATCACCGTCTCGGCGCTGCACGTCGGCTACATGGACACCGACATGGCCGCCGGCGTGCCCGCCGATCAGAAGGTCGCCGCCGCCGACGTCGCGGCCCAGGCCCTTTACGGCATCGAGACCGGCCTGCCCGAGATCCTCGCCGACGAGACCAGCAGGTACGTCAAGCAGAGCCTGTCCGCGGCGCCCCAGCCGAACGCGGGCTGACGCTCACCCCCTCCACCACGGCACGACGGCCTTCCAGGCCCCCTTACGCAAGGACTTCTCATGCGTTACACGGCCTTCGGCCGCAAGACCGGACTACGCGTCTCCGAGTACGCGCTCGGCACCGCGAACTTCGGCACCGGCTGGGGCGCCGGCGCCGAGCCCGACGAGGCCCGCCGGATCTTCGACCCCTTCGCCGAGGCCAGCGGCACCTTCCTCGACAGCGCCGACAGCTACCTCGCAGCCCTCGACGTCCAGCTCACCGACGAGCAGTACGCGCGCCTCGACAAGGTCAGCGCCATGCCGCTCGGCGTACCGCACGAGGGCGTCGCGGGCTCGCTGGGCCGCCTCCAGGGCGGCGACGCGGGCAGCGTCATCGCCCCGGTCGTGCCGGTGGCCTGAGCCCGGAAACACGGCCGCCGCAGGGCTCTCCGCGCAGGCACTGGCCACTGCCGTGCCGACGCGGAGCGCGCGGACCAGAAGACACCACAAACTGTCTCGTAACGAGACAAACCCCTCACGGACAGAACACCCCTCCCGCTTGGACGGGAGACCACACGAACGGAGATGACGATGAAGGCCTTCATGGTCGAGAAGTACGGTGACGCGTCCAACATGCGTGCCGCCGAGATACCCGACCCCCAGGTGGGCGCCGACGACGTCCTGGTCAGGATCGACGCGGCGAGTGTCAACCCGCTGGACATGAAGATCCGCGACGGTGACCTCAAGCAGATCCTGCCCTACCGTCTCCCGCTCGTCCTGGGCAACGACCTCGCCGGGACCGTCGTCCGCGTCGGATCGTCCGTCACCCGCTTCGCGGTGGGCGACGAGGTCTGGGCGCGGCCCGACAAGGACCGCATCGGCACCTTCGCCGAACTCCTCGCCGTCCACCAGGACGACCTGGCGCCCAAGCCCGCCACGCTCACCATGACCGAGGCCGCCTCCCTCCCCCTGGTCGCGCTGACCGCCTGGCAGGCCCTGGTCGAGCGGGCGAACGTCCAGCCGGGCCAGAAGGTCCTCATCCACGCGGGCGCCGGCGGCCTGGGATCCATCACCATCCAACTGGCCAAGGCACTGGGCGCGCACGTGGCCGCCACCGCGAGCACCGCCAAGATCGACCTCGTCAAGGACCTCGGCGCGGACGAGGTCATCGACTACCGCACCCAGGACTTCTCCGAACTCCTCACCGGCTACGACCTCGTCCTGGACTCCCTCGGCGGCGAGAACCTCGCCAAGTCCCTGCGCATCCTCAAGCCCGGCGGCCTGGCCATCTCCGTCGCGGGCCCGCCCGACACGGCCACCGCCCGCGAACTCGGCTCGAACCTGGTGCTCCGCCTGGGCATCGCCGCGCTCAGCGCCAAGATCCGGCGCCAGGCCAAGCGTCTCGGTGTCACGTACTCCTTCCTGTTCATGAAGGCCAGTGGCGACCAGCTGCGCGAACTCACCCCCCTCATCGACGCCGGGAAGATCCGCCCCGTCGTCGACCAGGTCTTCCCCTTCGACGAGACCCTTCAGGCCATGGAGTACGTCGAGAAAGGCCGCGCGAAGGCCGGCAAGGTCGTCGTCTCCATGACGTGAACCCAGGGCAACGGCCCTGCCGGACGCCGAGAACGCCGCCCGCCACAACGAGAAGAACCCGCCCCACGCTCCTTTCTCCCACACCAGGACCCGATCACGAACGCACCGTCCAGCTCCCCCACGCCCACCCCGTCGTCGTACAAGAACGCGCCGACCCGCGCCGTGTCCGTGCACGGCGTGGGCGTCGCCTACCGGCAGCACGGTCCGGACGACAACTTGCCTGCGAAGAGTGCGGATCACGTCAGGAACGATGCGAATTCGGCGACAGATGTCGCGCTCAGAGCTTCACGAAAGGGCAGGTCGGGACGGAAGGATGACGACACCTATCGTGCTCAGTCTCAGCGGGGGAGCCGCCCTACGGCAGGATCGAGTCCACGTACCCGCCGTCCACCCGCAGCGCACCACCGGTGGTGGCGGAAGCCTGGTCGGAGGCGAGGTAGACCACCATGTTGGCGATCTCCTCGGGTTCGATGAGGCGCTGGATCAGCGACTGCGGGCGGTACTCACGCATGAAGGCGCGCTGGGCCTCGTCCCACGGAAGCTCGCGGTCGACCAACTCGTACACGAACTCCTCCACGCCGCCGGTGCGGGTGGGCCCGGCGATCACCGAGTTGACGGTGACCCCGGTGCCGGCCGCCTGCTTGGCGAAGCCGCGCGTGACGGACAGCAGCGCCGTCTTGGACATGCCGTAGTGGATCATCTCGGCCGGCACGACGACCGCCGAGTCGCTGGCGATGTTCTGGATACGGCCCCATCCGCGCTCGCTCATGCCGGGCAGGTACCGGCGGATCAGCCGCACCGCGGCCAGCACGTTCACCTCGAAGTAGCGGCGCCACTCGTCGTCGCTGATCTCCAGCGGGTCGGCAGGGGCGAAGATGCCGAGGCTGTTCACCAGGATGTCCACCTGCGGCAGCACGTCGGCGGCGCGCCGCGCGCCCTCTTCGGTGGTGACGTCGGCGACGACCGCGACGGGCTCCGCGCCGGGCGCGTCGCGGCGGATGTCGGCGACGGCCTGTTCCACCCGCTCCTCCGTCCGGCCGTTGACCCCGACCCGGGCCCCGGCCCGGGCCAGGCCGGTCGCGATGGCGGCGCCGATCCCCTGGGTGGAGCCGGTGACCAGCGCGGTACGTCCTGTCAGATCGATGCGCATGAGCGGACCTGTCCTTCGAGCTCTCGTGCGGGTGGGATCAGTCGCGGTCAGTCGTGATCAGTTCCCCTACCCGGTCCGTGCCCGGCGCAACGGCAGTTCCCCCTCGCGGCATTCGGACGGCCCCGGAGGACGCTCCCGAAAGCCGTGCGACGATCGGGGCGCGGACCAGCCGGGTGGCTGCCGATCCTCCCGAGAGCGGGGTCAGGTGAACGACGACGAGATACGCGCGCGTTTCGACGGTCGTGCCCGCGTCGAGCTGATCCTCGGCGATGTCACGGCCTCCGGAAGGAGTCGGATCGACGAGATCGCCCACGCGCTCGGCTACCGGCTGCTCGCCGTCCACAACCTCGGCTACGCCCGCTTCCGGCTGGACTACGAACGCGACGAGGACCCGCGGGCACGCCGCCGTACCGAGCTGACCATCGCCCGGCTGCGCGCGGGCGGTCCGCTGCTGCCGGCGGTCGAGCCGCCTCCGCCCCCGCCGCCGGCCACGCCTCCCCCGGCCCCCTCCCAGGCACGGCCCCGGCAGCCCGGCCGCCCCTGGTCGGCGCCGCCCCCGCCGCCGCCCCGCGCGGCTCCGCCCGGACCGCGGATTCCACCCCCACCGCCCTTCCCGCCGCCCCCGCCACCCGTACCCCCGGCCGACTGACGGTCCTCGGCCACGAGCCGCGGCATCATGCACCGCCCCAGGACTCCGGCCCCACGCGGCGAAGCCGATGGCCGGATGTGACAGAGAGCCGTCATTGCGGTCATCCGGCGCCGTCGCCACGATGGACGCATGTCCCCCGCACACCGAGTCGTCATCGCGGTCTTCCCGGACGTCGACCTGCTCGACGTCACCGGCCCGGCCGAGGTCTTCGCCCTGGCCAACCGGGAGACCGGCGGCCGGGCGGGCTACACGGTCCGGCTGGCGGGTCCCGGCGCCGAACCGGTCGTCACCTCGGCCGGGGTGCGCCTGGTGCCGGACCTGACCTTCGCCGAGGTGGGGGCCGCGGTGGACACGCTGCTGGTGCCCGGCGCGGTGGACCCGGGTCCGGAGGGTCCGGTGGCCCGGGTCGACGACACGGTCGTGGAATGGGTGAAGGCCACCGCTCCGCACGCACGGCGCATCGCCTCGGTATGCGTGGGCGCGCATCTGCTCGCGGCCGCCGGACTGCTCGACGGACGACGGGCGACCACGCACTGGTCGACCGCGGCCCAACTCGCCGCCGAGCACCCGCGGGTGAGGGTCGACGCCGACCCGATCTTCGTCCGCTCCGGCCGGGTGTGGACCGGGGCGGGCATCAGCACCTGCATGGACCTGGCGCTCGCCCTGGTGGCCGAGGACCACGGCGAGGACTTGGCGCTGGCCGTGGCCCGACAACTGGTGATGTACCTCAGACGGCAGGGCGGCCAGAGCCAGTTCAGCGTGCCGCTGAGCCGGCCGGTGGCGGCCCGCAGGGACATCGACGAGCTGCGCGTGTTCATCACGGAGCACCTCGACGGCGATCTGTCGGCGCCCGTGCTGGCCGAGCGCATGTGCCTGAGCGAGCGTCACTTCGCCCGGGTCTTCCGCCAGGAGACGGGCACCAGCCCGGCCTGCTACGTGGAGGCGGCCCGGGTCGAGGCGGCCCGGCGGCTGCTGGAGACCACCGACCAGCCGCTGGAGCGGATCGCGTCAGCGGTCGGGATGGGCTCGGTGGAGACGCTCCACCGAGCGTTCCGCAAGCAGATCAGCACGACCCCGGCCTCCTACCGCCGGCGCTTCCGCACGACGTCCTGACAAGCACGACGTCCTGACCCGCACGACGTCCTGACACGCACCACGTCCTGACACGCACCACGTCCTGACACGCACCACGTCCTGACACGCACCACGTCCTGATCCACACCACGTCCTGACACGCACCACGTCCTGATCCACACCACGTCCTGACCCACACCACGTCCTGACCCGCGCCTCTTCCCTCCCGCGCTTCTTCCCTCCCGTACCTCTTCCCTCCCGTACCTCTTCCGACCCGGCGAGCCGTCGCGACCGCGGCCTCGCCATGCCTCCATGCCTGATTCCCCTCCGAAAGGAACCTCTCGCCCATGAACGCCTCCGCGACCCTCCGCAGCGTGATCGGCCTCGACGACACGCTGCCCCGCCTCGCCGACACCACCCTGATCATGATCGACTTCCAGAACACCTACCGCACCGGCGTCATGGCCCTCGAAGGCGCCGAGCCCGCCCTGGCCGCCGGGGCCCGGCTGCTCGCCGCCGCCCGTGCGGCGGGCACGCCCGTGGTCCATGTCGTCAACGACGGCGGCGACGGCACCCCGTACGACATCCGCGCCGAGATCGGCGCCATCAGCCCCGAGGTGGCCCCGGTCGAGGGCGAGCCGGTCGTCGTCAAGCAGGTCCCCAACGCCTTCCACGCCACCGACCTGGAGAAGACCCTGCGCGACCTGGGCGCCGGACCCGATCTGGTCCTCGCCGGGTTCATGACCCACATGTGCGTCACCTTCACCGCCCAGGGCGCCTTCAACCTCGGCTACCGACCCACCGTCGTCGCCGAGGCGACCGCCACCCGCTCGCTGCCCGCGCCCGACGGCGGCACGGTGCCCGCAGCCACGCTGCAGACGGGCAGCCTGACCACCATCGGCGACCTCTTCGGCCGCGTGGCACCGACCGTCGAGCACCTCACCCACACCGTGTGACGCGGGGGCGCTCCCCGAGGTCATCGAGAGCGATGACCTCGGCGGAGGGCGGGTTGCACACGCTGCGCCTGGCCTCCGCGGTGACCAGCGACGCGGGCGTACAGGTGTGCACCCAACGCCGAGCCACGGAGCCGAGGAGAACGCCACGCAGATCGTGCTGGGGGTGAGCCGTCGGCGTTCCTGCCAGTACGCCTTCAGCCCGGCGTCAGCGCCACGGTCGCCCGTGAGTCCCCGACCGAAGGTGCCGGCCGGAGAGGCAGGGGGTTCCCGGGTCGCGCGGCCGATGAGGCGTCAACTGCTTTGCTAATGTGATCTTTTGACTGCACAAGTCGGATCATCCACACGGGGGCAAGGATGACGTTCAACGACGAGTGGGCACGTCTCACGTCGGAGGCCGCAGGACGCCAGGCGGCGGTCGGGATGCGGCTCAATCAGGTGGCGCCGGGGCCCGGCAGCGGATCGAACCACGATCTCGTCGTCACCCAGGACGACCTCGGCGCGGTCGGACACGAAGCGTTCCGGCTCCACGACGAGCTCCGCAAGGGCGCCGACATAGCCGGGTCCGGCAGCGACAAGCAGGGGTCGGGCACGACGGCACAAGCCGCGAAGGAGCTGTCGGACCGCAATCTGGCCACCGGCGCGGAGCTGTTCACCACGCTCTCGGTGTGGAGCTCCCAGGTCGACACCGTCCTCCAGATGTGTGCCCACATCTCGAACCACCTGGACTATTCGAAGAAGTCCCATGCCGCGGAGGACGCGGCCATCGCCGCCAGACTGCGCCACCGGGACGGCAGGGCGGTCTCGGTGTCCGAGATCTCGTCGTACGTGAAGTGACGGGAGGTCGACAACCAGTGGGGACCTTCACCTACACCGATCTCGTCGAACTCGACCTCTCCAAGCTGAACAGCGCGGTCGCGAGCTGGAAGTCCGTGGTCGGCCACCTCGCACGACTCAGGGCGGACGTCGGCGACACCCTGGTCCGCAAGTCCGACAAGGCGCGCTGGGAGGGGGTGAACGCCAGCGTCACCAAGGGCTTCGTGAACAGCACTGCCAAAGAGTTCGGCGACCTGCACACGGAAGCTCTCAGCATCCACAACGTCCTGGCCGACGCGTACGAGGAGCTGACGCAGATCCAGAGCCGTGCGAAGAAGCTGGCCGAGGACGCCCGCCTCGGTAACCCGGCGCATACGCCCGAGCCCGATCCCGGCCTGCTGGTCCTCGATGGCGGCAACGGCACCGTCAAGGTGATGGAGCTGCAATGCGACGCGAAGGGCACGTCGCAGCGCACCAAGGACATGATGCAGTGGTACGCCGATACCCTCACCGGACTCGTCTCGCACGCCGCCGAGGTCGACGCCGCCACCGCCCGGGCGCTGCGCCGGAGTCACGGGGGCGACCCCCACAACGCCGGGCACGCCACGTACACCTCGCTCGACGAGGACCAGGTGCCCCGCGCCATGAAGCTCGCCGCCCTCGGAGAGGGCGCAAACGAGAAGCAGCGGGACGAGCTGCGACGGCTGTGGGCATCACTCAGCCCCGAGGCCCGCGCACAGATGTGGGCGAAGCAGCGGGACGACCTCCTCGCCGCCGGGCTCTTCGGTCCGCAGTCGAAGCAGGTCTCGGCAGACCGTGGCGCCGGCCGCTACGACGTCGAGTCCCCGGGCGCTCGCGATCTCTGGATCCAGCTCCAGGCGAACGGCATATCCAACACAGGTGACTTCATCGGCCACACAGATGCCGCACGCCACATGGACCACTACCTCCGAGGTCTGGGTACCCCGATCGATCTGGACGTGGACCGCATGTTGAGGGACGACGACGTTCTGCGGACCACGGCGGACTACGCCATCGAGGACCGGCAGGAGAAGTGGCGCCGGGACGCCCTGGAGGCGTTCGAGAAGTCGGGCGGAAAGCCGGTCAGCATCCCTGTCGAGACACCGCCTCGGAGCTACGAGCACTCCGACCGGAACTGGTACCTCGCGATCGGCAGCGGCATGACCAACACGACGGGTGTCGTCAACGTCGAGCCCGGGCCGGACGGAAAGCCCAAGGTCAGCCTCGAGTACCAAGTGAATGTCTGGGACCGGTACAACTGGGACCCCGGCAAGAACACCCCGATCGGACCGACCACCGTGACCGACGCGGACATGGCCCGCCTCCACACCACGGGACTGGCCCAGGAGTTCGACATGAGAGGCAGCGGTACGGTGCAGCGCCACGATCTCGGCGCGGCCGGTGCCCCGCCCGGCCCCGTCGAGCCGGGGCGGGACGGCACCCGCGCCGACCTGGGGCGGAACGGAGACGCGCGATGAGGGCGAAACGGATGGCGGTCGGGGCGGCGCTGGGGTGCGTTCTGCTCGGCGGTGCGATGGCCGGGTGCGCCTCAGGCAGCGACGGTGGCTCGGGCGGCGAGAGGGGCGGCCGGGACCTCGGGCGCGGGCAGGAGTCGTCCTGGGACGAGAAGGCGACACCCGCGAGTGTGAGCAAGCAGATGGGCGTCGCGATCCCCGCCGGGGCCACCGACTCCCGCGCGGCGTACCGGCACGGGTTCCAGGACGACGGACTGCTGCTGACCTTCACCCTGCCCACGGCAGACGTGGACGCCTTCGTCGCGACCCTGCGCCCCGAGGAGGAGCTCTTCACCCGCGCCGCCCCGCGCAAGAAGGTCGCCACGCCCATGACGCCCTTCTCCCGTCTGGGGCTGCCGGAGCCGGAGACCCTGGGTGACGTCCGCGAGGGCCAGGTCTGCGCGCCGTGCGGCGGGGAACTGAACGCGCTGACCGTCGCCGTGCACCGGCTCGACGGCGGCGACTCCAGCCGGGTGTACCTGCGCGCGGTCGACTGACCGGGGTGAACAGCGCGGTCGACCGACCGGGGTGAGCAGCACGGTCGACCGACCGGGGTGAGCGGTGCGGGCGGGCGGGATGCGGGGTGCGCCCGCTGCTCCGCAGCACCGCGTCGTCCGTTTGCCGATAATCCGCTACGGATCGACTTTGGCTACCCTGGCAGGCATGACCGCCATGGCACCCACCCGCACCGAACCCGACCTCTCCTTCCTCCTCGACCACACCAGTCACGTCCTGCGTACGCAGATGAGCGCGGAGCTCGGGGAGATCGGGCTCACCCCCCGGATGCACTGCGTCCTCGTCCACGCCCTCGAGGAGGAGCGGACGCAGGCGCAGCTCGCCGAGATCGGGGACATGGACAAGACCACGATGGTGGTGACCGTCGACGCGCTGGAGAAGGCCGGACTGGCCGAGCGCAGGCCGTCCGGCACCGACCGGCGGGCGCGGATCATCGCGGTGACCGAGGAGGGGGCGAAGGTCGCCGCCAAGAGCCAGAAGATCGTCGACGGGGTCCACGAGAGCGCCCTGACCTCCCTGCCCGGCGACGAGCGCGAGGTGCTGCTGCGGGCACTGAACCGCCTGGTCACGGGGCATCTCGAAACGCCCGCGGAGGGCACCAGGCCGGCCCGTCGGGCGCGCCAGAAGGGATAGCGGAGACCAGCCGGGCACGGCGATCACCCGACCCTCGATCCGTAAAAGATAGTCTGCAACAAAACTATCTGCTACGGTCTCTCCTGTTGGCTCCCGACGACAGGAGAGACCGCCATGCCTGCCACCTCCACCCCCGCGGCGACGGCCGTCCCCGCGCGCTCCCGCTGGGTCGCCCTCGGCGTCCTGGCCACGGGGATGCTGATGACGATCCTCGACGGCAGCATCGTCACCGTCGCCATGCCGGCCATCCAGAGCGACCTCGGCTTCACCCCGGTCGGACTCAGCTGGGTCGTCAACGCCTACCTCATCGCCTTCGGCTCGCTGCTCCTCCTCGCCGGCCGCCTCGGCGACCTGATCGGCCGCAAGCGGATGTTCCTCGCGGGCACGGGAGTGTTCACCGCCGCCTCGCTGCTCGCCGGCGTCGCCACCTCCCCCGGCGTCCTGATCGCGGCCCGCTTCCTCCAGGGCGTCGGCAGCGCGATGGCCTCCGCCGTGAGCCTCGGCATCCTCGTCACGCTCTTCACCGCACCGCGCGAACGGGCCAAGGCCATCGCCGTGTTCAGCTTCACCGGCGCGGCGGGAGCCTCGATCGGGCAGGTCCTCGGCGGAGTCCTCACCGAGGCGCTCACCTGGAACTGGATCTTCTTCATCAACCTCCCGATCGGCATCGCGGCGCTCCTCGTCGCCCTCCCCGCGCTGCCGGGCGGCAGGGGCCCCGGCCTGAAGGCCGGAGGCGGCGCGGACGTCATCGGAGCGCTGCTCGTCACCAGCGGACTGATGGTCGGGATCTACGCGGTCGTCAAGATCGAGGAGTACGGCGCCGCTTCGGCCCACACCGTCGGCCTGGGCGCGCTCTCCCTCGCCCTCATCGCCGGCTTCCTCCTCCGCCAGGCCAGGGCCGCGAACCCCCTGATGCCGCTGCGGATCTTCCGCTCGCGCAGCGTCTCGGGCGCCAACCTCGTCCAGATGCTGATGGTCGCCGCGCTCTTCTCCTTCCAGATCCTCGTCGCGCTCTACATGCAGAAGGTCCTCGGTTACGGCGCCGCCAAGACCGGTCTCGCGATGTTGCCGGCCGCGGCCGTCATCGGCGCGGTGTCCCTGGGCGTCTCGACCCGGCTGATCGCCCGCTTCGGAGAGCGCAACGTCCTGCTCACCGGCCTCGTCCTCCTCTTCGGCGTCCTCGGACTGCTGACCCGGGTGCCCGTGAACGCCTCGTACGCCACCGACCTGCTGCCCGTGATGCTGCTGGCCGCCGGCTTCGGCCTCGCGCTCCCCGCCCTCACCTCGCTCGGCATGTCGGGTGCGAAGGAGGAGGACGCGGGGCTCGCCTCCGGCCTGTTCAACACCACCCAGCAGATCGGCATGGCGCTCGGCATCGCGGTCCTCTCCACCCTGGCCGCTTCCCGCACCGAGTCCCTCGCCACGGCGGGCCGCCCCGCCGCCGAGGCCCTGACCAGCGGCTACCACCTGGCCTTCGGGGTCGGCGCCGCCCTGATCCTCGCCGCCTTCGTGGTCGCGCTCACCGTCCTGCGGCAGCCGAACCGTGGAGCGACGAAGGGGCGGAGGACGGAGACGCAGGGGACGGAGACGAAGGAGACGAAGACGCAGGGGACGGAGACGCAGGTGACGAGTGGCCAGGAGACGCAGAGTCAGGAGACGACGAAGCAGGAGACGCGGGGGCAGCGTGCCCGGGTCGCAGCCCCCACCGCGTGAGGGCCACCCCCACCAGCACGACCGCCATCCCGGCCACCACCCGTACCGTCAGCGGTTCGTCGAGCACGAGGGCCCCGAGCGTCACCGACACCACCGGCAGCAGATAGCCGACGGTCGCGGCGCTCGTCGGGCCCTCTTCCGCGATCATCCGGTAGTTGAGGTGGAAGGTGAGACCGGTCGCGAAGATGCCGAGGACGACGACCGCGAGCACCCCCGTCCACGTCGGCCGGGCCTCGCCGCCGGAGGCCAGGGCGGGCACGCTCAGGACCGTCGCCGTCAACAGCTGCGCGGCGGAGAGCGCCAGCGGCGCGGTGCCCCGGTCGGTGAGCCGGCGGGCCATGTACGCGAAGGCCACCGCGTAACTCGCCGAGGCCGCCAGCAGGGCCGCCGCGCCGAGGCTCATCAGACCGCCGCCCCCGCTCCACGGGGCGAAGATCAGCAGGACACCGGCGAAGCCGAGGACCAGACCGACGAGCCGGGCCGCCGACAGAGGGCGCTCCGCGCCGAGAGCCAGGCCGATGAGCAGGGACCAGAGCGGAGTGGTGGCGTTCAGGACGCCCGCGGTACCGCTGCCCACGGTCTGCTCGCCCACGCCGAACAGGAAGAACGGCAGGGCGTTGCAGAAGAAGGCCGCGACGACGAGACGCCCCCAGGTCCCCCGGTCCCGGGGCAGCCGCTGCCGCGCCGCGTACGCGAGGGCGAGGAGCACGCCGGCGCCCAGCAGGCACCGGACGAAGGTGATCCACCCCGGAGTGAGGCCGTGGTCGAGTGCCAGCTTGATCCACAGGAAGCCGGAGCCCCAGAGCAGGGCCAGGACTCCCATCCGTATCGCCGATGTCATGGCCTCCACGGTCCTCGTCACGACTCGACAGGACAAGCGAAGAATCATGCATCCAGCGTTAAGCTGTGCTACATGCTGGATGTGAGACGTATGCAGGTGCTCCGGGCCGTCGTCACCAGCGGCTCCGTCACCGCCGCCGCGGCGAACCTCGGCTACACCCCCTCCGCCGTGAGCCAGCAGATCGCCGTCCTGGAGAAGGAAGCCGGCATCGCCCTGCTCGAACGCTTCGGCCGGGGCGTCCGCCCGACCGCCGCGGGGCGGCTGCTCACCGAGCACGCGGCCGTGATCGGCCGTCAGGTCGCGGAGGCGGAGACGGCCCTCGCGGATCTGCGGGCGGGCCGCACGGGGCGGATCGTGGTGCGCTACTTCGCCACGGCGGGCGCCGATCTCGTCGCCCCGGCCCTGGCCCGGTTCCGGGCCGAACACCCGGGGGTACGGGTCGATCTGCGGCTGGTGGGCGAGTCCGCGGCGGACGACGAGGAGCAGGCGGACCTCACCCTCGTCGTACGGCCCCGGGGCGCGACCGGCGAGGGGGTGCGGCTCGTCCATCTCCTCGACGACCCCTACCGTGTCGTCCTGCCCAAGGGCCACCCGCTCGCGGACCGCCGGGCCGTCGACCTGGCGGAGCTCGCCGACGAGCCCTGGGTCGGCAGCGAGCGCCCGGGCCCGTGCCTCGACGCCGTCCTGGAGGCATGCGCGGCGGCCGGGTTCACCCCGGACATCGCGGTGGAGTGCGAGGAGTACGCCACCGCGCAGGGCTTCGTCGCGGCCGGTCTCGGCATCAGCCTGGTGCCCCTGCTGGGCCTGGGCAGCCGCCATCCGCAGGTGGCCGTCCGCCGGGTGCGCGGCCCGGAACCGGTCCGCTCGATCCACGCGGCGGTACGGGAGTCCTCCCTGACCCTGCCCGCCGTACGCGGCCTCCTGTCGGCACTACAGAACGACTGACCGGCCCGGTACGGCACTTCGGAACGGCCGCCCGGCCCGGTGCCGGCGCCTCGCAACGACTGACCGGCCCCGGCGCCGGCGCCTCAGAAAGGCCGACCGCCCGGTGCCGGCACGTCACAACGGCCGCCCGGCCGCACGACTGACCAGCCCCCCGGTGCCGGCGCCTCAGAACGCCCGCCCCGTCCGCTGCCGGCACCTCACAGAGCCTGCGCGTCCGTCAGGCAGGTCGGCAGCGGGTTGCTGTGGACGATGTCCAGCCGGGAGACGGCCCGGGTGAGCACGACGTAGAGCCGGTGCAGGCCCCGTTCCTCGGCCGCCACGATCGCGGCGGGCTCGGCGACGACGACGTGGTCGTACTCGAGCCCCTTCGCCGTCGTCGCCGGCAGCACGGTCAGCCGCGAGCCCCCGGCCCCCTCCAACGCCCGCGTCAGCGGGCCGACCTGGCCCTCCGCCGCGATCACGCCCACCGAGCCCTCCTTCGCCAGCGCCGCGCGGACCGCGTCGACGACGCCCTGGGCCACGTCCGCGACCCGGGCGACCGTCACCTCCCCGTCCGCGCGCAGCGACCGCCCGGCCGGCACGTCGGTCCCCAGCTCCGGCAGCAGCCGGTTGGCGAGCTCGACGATCGCGGCCGGCACCCGGTAGCCCGTGGTCAGCGGCACGATCCCGGCCTCCGGCTTGCCCAGATGGGCCAGTTGCTCGCGCCAGTCGCGCGCCGCCCACGGGGTGGTGCCCTGGGCCAGGTCGCCGAGCACGGTCAGCGAACCGAAGACCGCCCGGCGGGCGATCGCCCGGCACTGCATCGGGGACAGGTCCTGGGCCTCGTCGACGACGACATGGCCGTAGCCCTCCGGGCGGGCGATCAGCCCGGCCAGTTCGTCGAGCAGGACGAGGTCGGCGGCGCTCCACTTCGCCGAGCGGTGGGAGCGGGGCGGCTTCGTCCAGCGGATCGCGTCCCGCTCGGCCTCCGACAGGGCCTCGTCCCGCGGATCGGTCAGGACCTCGGCGAGCACCTCCTGGGGTGTCGTCCTCGGCCAGCAGGCGTCCACGAACGCGGAGACCGGCCGGGCCCGTTCGGTCCTCCTCACCCAGGCGTTGCCCAGGGGCCCGGCCCGCCGTTCCGCCGCGAGCTGGAGGACGCGGACGACCCGGGCGCGGACGCGTTCGCGGCCGGTGGCGTAGGGCGGGGCCTCCTCCCGTACCGCCGTGACGATCTCCGCGAGCTTCTCCGGCCCGACGCGCAGCCGGAGCGGGCCGTCGGCGAGGGCCAGCTCCCCTTCGGGGACGGCCACCCGCGCGTACAGGGCCCGGCGCAGCACCTCCGCCATCCGCGCGTCGTGCTTGACCCGCGCCGCGGCCTCGCCGTCCACCGCGCGGACCTCGTGGAGGGCGATCTCCTCGTCGACGGTCGACTGCCGGATCCCCGTCTCGCCGAGGGCGGGCAGCACCTCGGAGATGTAGGAGAGGAAGGTGCGGTTGGGGCCGAGGACGAGGAGGCCGGAGCGGCGGACGCGCTGCGGGTGGGTGTAGAGGAGGTACGCGGCCCGGTGCAGGCCGACGGCGGTCTTGCCGGTGCCCGGCGCGCCCTGCACGCACACGGAGGCGGTGGGCTCGGACCGTACGAGATCGTCCTGTTCGGGCTGGATGGTGGCGGCGATGTCCCGCATCGGGCCGACCCGGGGGCGCTCGATCTCCCCGGACACCAGGGGGCTGAGGCCGGGATCCTCGCCGGCGGTGAGGTACTCGTCCTCCAGGCCGGTCAGATCGGCCGAGTCGCCCAGGCTGTACGGGGCCCAGCCGAACCGGCGCCGCCGCACCAGGCCCTGCGGGTCGTGCGATCCGGCCTGGTAGTAGGCCCGGGAGACGGGAGCGCGCCAGTCGACGACGAGCGGCGGCGCGGCCGGGTGTTCGGCGATCCTGCGGCGGCCGATGTGGTGGGTCTGGCCGTCCTCGCGGTCGAGGCGGCCGAAGAAGAGGGGGCCGGGTGGCTGCTCGCCGAACTCCTTGGCCTGGGTGCGCAGGTGGTAGCCGAGCGCTTCGGCGTCGGCACCTGAGGCCGAGGCGTTCTCGCCGATGACGACCTGTTCGGCCACGTCCTCGGCCATCCGGGCCAGGGCGGCGTGGCAGGCGTCGTGGTGGGTCCGTTCCTGGAGGAGTTCATGGTCGAGAGACGTCATGCGCCCAGCCTAGGCGAATAACGTTACCGAGTTAAATTTCTTATCGAGTTACAGATGCTGGGTCACCCGTACGCGAGACCGTCCCGCAGCGCGCGGAACGCCCCTTCGGCAGCCGCCACCGCGTCCGGATGGACCGCGTCCGCGCTCTCCCCCGCCGCGATCCGGCGCACGTTCTCCTCTGCCAGGATCCGCAGGACGGCCACGATCTGGCCGGCCGCGAGCCGCGCGTCCAGGCCGGCGCCACCGCCGCCCAGCGCTTCCGCGAGGGCGGCCTCCGACCGGTTCTGGTACGCGTGGAGCCGCGCGACCAGCGCCGGAGTGCCGTACAGCAGGCGCTGGAAGGCGAGGACGGCCGGGTGGTCGCAGAGCCCGGTCACCGGCTCTCGCAGCTCCAGACCGGCGAGGACGTGCGCCCGCAGGGCATCGAGCGGCGCGACCCCCTCGCCGCGCCCGGCCACCACGCGGGCCGCCTCGTCCTCGTGGTCCGCGAACCGGTAGAGCGCCAGGTCCTCCTTGGTCGGGAAGTATCTGAAGAGGGTCGGCTTGGAGACCTCGGCGGCGGTCGCGATCTCGGCGACCGGAACCGCGTCGAAGCCCTTCTCCAGGAAGAGCGTGATGGCGGCCTCCGAGATGGCCTGCCGGGTCCGCTCCTTCTTCCGCTCCCGAAGCCCGGTCACTTCCCGCCCTCCCGCTCCACCAGCAGCGCGACCCCGTCGAGGATCCGCTCCAGACCGAAGCGGAACTCATGGTCCGGCTCGTCCGGCTCGTCCATCACGCCCGAGTCGAGCATCCGCGCCACCGCCGGATAGCGGGCCGGATCGGCGAGGCGCCGCAGGGTGTGGCCGTACCGGGCGAGCACCTCCTCGGGGCCCTGCCCGCTCGCGCTGATGACGGCGGCGAGGTCGGCCATCATCAGCGCCTCGTTGCGCACGAATCCGCCGACCAGCATGATCACCGAGATCTTGGCGCCCTCGTCGAGACCGGTGCCCTCCAGGGCCTCCATCGCCCGCTCCCACCAGGCGACCGTGTTCGGCGTGGCGGGCGGGCCGGAGAGCGGGACGCGGAGCATCCAGAGGTTGCGGTGATAGACCTCGCGGATCGCCCAGGACCAGTGCTCGATCCCCTCGCGCCAGCCGGTGCCGGCCGGGAGCGGCGCGGGCGGGGCGCCCGTGGCCACGTCCTGCATCAGGACGTACAGCTCGCTCTTGGCGCCGACGTACCGGTAGAGGGACATGGTCGAGACGCCGAGCTCCTTGGCGATCCGCCCCATGGAGACCGCGTCGAGCCCCTCCGCCGAGGCGATGCCGGTGGCCGTCGCCACGATCCGGTCGAGGGTGAGCCCGGGCTTGGGGCCCTTGGAGGGGCGCTCACGCAGCCCCCAGGCGGCCTCGATGCTCGCGGGCAGGAAGCCTCCGCCGCCCCCGCTCTTGTCGTCCGCCACCACAGCCGCCCTTCATCCGCTTGACGACCATCCTAGTAATGCGTAACCCTTACACAGTAACGCGTAAGGCATACGCAGTAGCGATCCAGGGGGAACCGCCATGCCATCCGCCATCGAAGCCACCGGGCTGCGCAAGGGCTACGGAGAGCTCACCGTCCTCGACTCCCTCGACCTCCGCGTCGAGCAGGGCACCGTCTTCGCCCTGCTCGGCCCCAACGGCGCCGGCAAGACCACCACCGTCCGCATCCTCGCCACCCTCACCGCACCCGACGCCGGGCACGCGCGCGTGGCCGGGCACGACATCGCCACCGAACGCTCCCGGGTCCGCCGCGCCATCAGCCTCACCGGCCAGTTCGCCGCCGTCGACGAGACCCAGACCGGCAGCGAGAACCTGCGCATGATGGCCCGCCTCTCGGGCCTCTCCCGCGCGGCCGCCGACCGGCGCGCCGCCGAACTCCTGGAGCGCTTCGGCCTCACCGCCGCCGGCGGGCGCCTCGCCCGGACCTACTCGGGAGGAATGCGGCGCCGCCTCGACCTCGCGGCCGGGCTCGTCCGCGACCCCGAGGACACCGCGGTGATCTTCCTCGACGAACCGACCACCGGCCTCGACCCGCGCAGCCGCATGGAGCTCTGGCAGGTGGTCCGGGACCTCTCCGACAGCGGCACCACTGTCTTCCTCACCACCCAGTACCTGGAGGAGGCCGACCGGCTCGCCGACCGCATCGCCGTCATGGACTCCGGCCGGATCGTCGCCGAGGGCAGCGCCGACGCGCTCAAGTCACGCGTCGCCGGCCACCGCCTCGACCTCGTCCTGCGCGACCACGACGCCTACCTCCGGCTCGCGGACCGGGCGGGCCGGCGCTCACCCGACGCGCCCGCCCCGAGCCACCACTCCCCCGACACCCTCACCCTGGGCCTGCCGACCGACGGCAGCGCCGCCGAGGTACGGGCCCTCCTCGACGCGCTCGACCCGGACCGCACGGACATCGTCCGCTTCTCGCTCCACACCGCGACCCTCGACGACGTCTTCCTCGCCCTGACCGACAAGGAGACCGCCCATGTCTGACGTCCTCACCGTGACCGGCACCCTGACCGGCCGGGGCATCCGCATCAGCCGCCGCAACATCGACGCCGTCATCACCTCGATGATGCTGCCGCTCATGCTGATGCTGATCTTCGTCTACTTCTTCGGCGGGGCCATCGACACCGGAACGCGGTACGTGACGTACGTCGTGCCCGGGGTCCTCATCCTCTGCTCGGGATTCGGCTCGGCCGGGACCGCCGTGGCCGTCAGCGAGGACATGAAGGGCGGCATCATCGACCGGTTCCGCTCGCTCGACATCGGCGGTACGCCGATCCTCGCCGGCCATGTCGGCGCCAGTGTGGCCCGCAACCTCATCTCCACCGCGCTCGTCTTCGGAGCCGCCTTCGCCATCGGCTTCCGCCCCTCGGCCACACCTCTGGGCTGGCTGGCCGCGATCGGTCTGCTCGTCGCCTTCATCACGGCGATCTCCTGGCTGTCCGCGGCCGTCGGACTGCTCACCCGCACGCCCGAGGCGGCGGGCGGAGTCACCTTCTTCATGATGTTCCTGCCCTACCCGAGCAGCGCGTTCGTGCCCATCGAGACCATGCCCGGCTGGCTGCACGGCTTCGCCGAACACCAGCCGGTGACCCCGGTCATCGAGTCGCTGCGCGGACTGCTCCTCGACCAGCCGGTCGGCAACACCCCGTGGATCGCGCTGGGTTGGTGCGCCGCTCTGCTCGCCCTCGCGGTCACCGCGTCCGGAGCGCTCTTCCGCCGCCGGACGGCGTGACGGCCACGCGGCCGGTACCCGACGGTCAGAAGATGTCCGGGCACCAGGGCCGGCGGGAGGTCCGCAGCAGGGCGTCCGCGCGGGCCGCGGCCCCCGGGGTGACCTCCTCGACCCGGCCGAGGGCCGCGAGCCGTACCACCGACTCGTCACCGAGCGAGAGCGTGCCCAACTCGGCGATGTCGAGGGCGAGATCGGCCGAGGCGGTGGACGGCGCGCATGTGGCGCCGTCCGGGGAGGCGTCCAGACGGTAGCGGCCGCCCGCCAGACCGGCCGGGTCCCGCAGATCGAGGACCAGGCTGCCGGAGGTCCCGTACGTACGGCCCTCCAGGACCTTGGCCACATCCAGCACCCGGACCCACAGCATGTCGGCCTGCGTGGTGATGTGGGCGGCCCGCGGGTCGGGCAGCAGCAGCGGGAGGAGGTCGTCGGGGGCGCGGTTGCCGGACTTGACCGTGGTGACCCAGTCGATCGAGCACAGATAGCGCCACAGCGCCCGCTCGGCCGCCGGCGTGACGGCGATCAGATCCTTGACCTTGGCCGTGTTGAGGGGCTGCTTGGCGTCGCCCCAGGTGTCGTCGCAGGTGTAGGCGGCGAAGCCCTGGGGCTCGCCGCCCTCGTCGCGGAAGACGACGTAGAAGGGCTCGGTCCACGGGGAGTTGTGGAAGGCGAGACCCGTCTCGACGTCCCAGCGGCGGCTGTCCCGCTCGACCATCCCGGCCCGGACGCCGGCGAGCCCGCGGTGCAGCCCGGGGCCGATCTTGCGGATCTCCTCGCCGTCGGCGAACTCGATCCGGCCGCCGTCCTCGGGCCGCCCGGTGCGCCGCGGGTCGAGACCGGCGCGGCGGACGTCCACGGTCCACTCGGCCGTCCAGGTCGCGGGGCCGAAGCCGTACCGGCCGTAGATCGGGTACTCGGCGGCGATGAGCGTGGCGACCGCGTCGCCCCGCTCCTTCGCGGCGGCGAGATCGCGCGCCATCATCCGGTTGAGCAGCCCCTGCCGGCGATGCGTGGCGGACACCGTGACGCCACTGACGGCGTCGGCGACGAGCGAGCCGCCGCCGACGGCGCTCAACTCCTGCGTGAACGAACGGAAGGTGGCGACCACCCGGCCGCCGTCGAAGACGCCGAGCACACGGGAGAGATCGGTGTGCGGCAGCCGGTCGGCGACCTCCTCGTCCGTCACCACCGGCGGCCGGAGGAACCCGGTATTGACGGCCCGGAGCCAGTCGGGGTACTCGGACTCGCCGACAGCGCGCACCTCAAGAGTCATCCTCCGAGGCTATGCCGCCCCCGACACAGCCCGCACCCGGGTTTTCCACCGACACCACATGCCGTCCGCGCTGTCTCAGATGAGCAGGTCGTCCACCTGCGCCTCGCCCTCGCGGTAGCGGCGGGCGATCTCGGCGCTGCAGTCGTCGGCCGTCCGCTGCAGCTGCTGCCGCCGCCTCGAGACCTGCTGTTCGTACCCCGCGAGCCGGCCCATCGCCGCGTGCAGTTCGTCGTCCGTCCGCGCGCCGAGGTCCGACAGCTCGACCTCCGAGAGCATCTCCGTCGCGAGCCGCCGGTACTCCTCGCTGCGGGGCGTCGACAGCGTCACGTGCCGCGCCGAGGTCCGCAGCCGCGACGGCGCGTCCGCCAGGATCTCCGAGAGCCGGTCCAGGATCGGCGCCTCCGGATCCGTACGCCGGGCGAGCTCGGCCCGCAGGATGTCGATCCGGCCCTGCAGCATCCGCCGTACGTAGCTCAGGTCCGCCTCGTCCCCCTGGGCGTCACGGCGCAGGGTGCGCAGCTCCGGCAGCCGCAGGGCGGTGAGATCGGGTGTGGGCCGTTCCGGCAGGGCGGGCTCGGCCCTCCGCTGCACGGGTGGTCGTACGGCCGCGCCGACCCGGGTCAGCTGTACGGGACCGGAAGGCGTCTGCCCGGCGCCAGGTGCACTCATGTGAATCGTCCCCTCGACCGGTGCGGAGCCGCACCGCCTGACACGCATGGTGCCACTCCCGCACGTGTGTGTGCAGGCGCTCTGCACCCGTTCAGCCGCAGATGCGTCGGTCTGTAGGTTGGTCCGTATGCGAGCAGTGGTACAGAGAGTCGACGGCGCGAGCGTCGTCGTCGCAGGGGAGACGGTCGGCGAGATCGTCGGCGAAGGACTGTGTGTGCTGGTGGGAGTCACCCATGACGACACCCCGGAGAAGGCGGCCCAGCTCGCCAGAAAGCTGTGGTCCGTCCGGATGCTGGAGGGAGAGAAATCCTGTTCGGACGTGAATGCGCCCTTGTTGGTGATTTCTCAGTTCACCCTCTACGGGGACGCCCGCAAGGGCCGTCGGCCCACCTGGAACGCCGCGGCACCCGGCCCCGTCGCCGAGCCCCTCGTCGACGAGGTGGTGGCGCAGCTGCGCGCGCTGGGCGCGCGCGTGGAAACGGGCCGGTTCGGAGCGGCCATGCGCGTCTCGCTCACGAATCACGGCCCGTTCACGGTGCTCGTCGAGGTCTAGGGTCTGAAGGTCCAGCGGGCTCCGCGGTGCGGCGGGCTACGGCTCGACGACGGTCTCCTGCGCGGCGGCGGTGTCGCCGGCGATCAGCTCCGCGTCCACCGGCACGTTCCGCTTCACCATCGCCAGCGCGATCGGCCCCAGCTCGTGGTGGCGGGCGGAGGTGGTGATGAAGCCGAGCTGCCGGCCCTCGCCGCCGTCCGCCGCGAGCCGGATCGGGGTGCCGTGGCCCGGCAGATGGACCTCGCTGCCGTCCAGGTGCAGGAAGACCAGCCGCCGCGGCGGCTTCCCCAGGTTGTGGACACGGGCGACGGTCTCCTGCCCGCGGTAGCAGCCCTTCTGCAGATGCACCGCGCTGCCGATCCAGCCCAGCTCGTGCGGAATGGTCCGGTGGTCGGTCTCGAAACCGAGCCGCGGCCGGTGCGCCTCGATCCGCAGCGCCTCGTACCCGAGGATGCCGGCGGCCGGTCCGTGGGAGGCCGCGAAGGACTCCAGGTCGGCGCGGGGCAGGAACAGATCGCGGCCGTGCGGGGTCTCCTGTACAACCGCACCCGCCGGCACCTCGGCGATGGAGCCGGCCGGCAGGTGGACGACGGCGAAATCGTCCGTACGGTCGGCGACCTCGACCCGGTAGAAGAACTTCATCGACTCCAGATAGGCGATGAGCTCGTCCTGGGTGCCGGGCTCGACATGCGCCCAGACCGTCTCGCCGTCGTCGACGAGGTAGAGGGCGTGCTCGATGTGGCCGTTGGCGGAGAGGATCAGGGCCTCGGTGGCCCGGCCGGCCGGCAGCTCGCTGACGTGCTGCGTGAGCAGCAGGTGGAGCCAGCTCAGCCGGTCGTCGCCGGTGACGGTGACGACACCGCGGTGCGAGAGATCGACGAAGCCGTCGCCCGCGGCGAGGGCGCGCTGCTCACGGAACAGATCGCCGTAGTGTGCGGCGACGCCTTCGTCACGGCCTTCGGCGGGGACGGCGCCGGGCAGGGACAGCAGAGGGCTCTTCATGAGGAAAAGCCTACGACTCGGCGGCGGCGTCCTTCTCGGCGCAGTCCCGGCACCGGCCGAAGATCGCGAAATGCTTCATGTCCGTCTCGAAACCGAAGGTCTCCCGCAGCTTCCCGGTGAACTCCGCGGCCACCTCCACGTCCGCCTCGATGACGTCCGTACAGTCCCGGCAGACCAGGTGCAGATGGTGGTGCCGATCGGCGAGGTGGTACGTCGGCGCCCCGTGCCCGAGATGGGCGTGGGACACGAGCCCGAGCTCCTCCAGGAGCTCAAGGGTCCGGTACACGGTGGAGATGTTCACACCGGACGCGGTCTTGCGGACCTCGCCGAGGATGTCGTCGGGAGTCGCATGCTCCAGCGTGTCCACGGCCTCCAGGACAAGCTGGCGCTGGGGCGTCAGTCGATAGCCGCGCTGCCGCAGGTCGCTCTTCCAGTCGGTGCTCACCACGCCCCCCAGTGTAGGAGGGCGTGGCGGAATCCCGGCGGGTCCTGTGGTGCTGGTTCTCGTGGGATTACTTGAAGAAGGCGATGCCGTCGTCCGGCATGTCGGGGAGGTTGCGCGCCATCTCCGCGACCTCCTCCGGCGTGACGACCTTCTTCAGGTGCGCCGACATGTACGGGCGGAGCGGGACCTCGGGGGTGGCCTTCTCGCCCACCCACATCAGGTCGCCCTTGACGTAGCCGTAGAGCCGCTTGCCGCCGCTGTACGCGCCGGAGGCCGCCGTGCGGGCCACGGCGTCCGTCACCAGGTCGATCTGCGGCTTCTTGTCGGCGAGCTCGCCGTACCAGATCTCCACGATGCCCTGGTCGCGGACCATGACGGTCTCGACCTTGCGGTCCTTGTCGATCCGCCAGTAGCCGCTCTCGCTCTCCAGCGGGCGGACCTGGTTTCCGTCGTTGTCCAGGACCCAGGAGTGCGAGTGGTACTCGAGGAAGTCACGGCCGTCGTGGCTGAACGTCACGGACTGGCCGAAGTTGCACTTCTCGGCGCCGGGGAAGTCGGCCACGCCCGCGCCTTCCCACGTTCCGAGGAGGAACGCGAGGGGGACGAGGTCCGGGTTGAGGTCGGACGGGATCTCGATCATGAGCAGCTCTGTCGATCTGTAGAGGTGATTACCGCTGGCCCTGGTACAGCTTCTTCACGGCCAGACCGGTGAACGCGAGCACGGCGACACAGACCAGGGCCAGGAGGACTTCGAAGAAGATGATCACAGGTGCTCCTCGAATGAGCGGTGAAGGCAGAACGGGCCGGACCCCAGCTTAGTCTGCGGGGGCCCGGCCCTCTCTGTGAGGTGGGTCTAGCGCGATCAGCCCAGGAGCTGGTTCTGGAGGGTGACGGTCTGCTGGAACGGAACCTGCAGCGCCTCCCCCTTCCGGGTCTGCGTGACCAGCGCGAGCGTGTCGCCCGCCTGGATGTAGGCCCAGCGGGTCTGATCGGCGTCCTTCGGCGCTTCGATGAAGGTGTAGAGGGCGGTGTAGGGCACGCGGACCGCGCTCGCGAGCTCACTCTCCATCTTGATGCCCTCGACCCCGAGGAGCGGGGCGTCGACCGAGCCGGCCCGTACGGCGTCGTCCTTGTACGCCTCGGCGAAGGCCACCGAGTTGAACTGGAGCAGGTGAATCCGGGTCGTCGTACCGTCGGCCGTGGTCCAGCCACGGGCCGCGATGTGCCGCAGCGCGGACTCGGTCAGCGCTTCCTTCAGCTCGGCGCGGTCTTCCGGCCGGTACGCGGAGAGGTACTGGTCCACGGTGGCCCAGCCGCCGTTCAGCTTCGGGTCGGGCGTGGCACCCACCGGGGCCGGCAGCAGGAGTTTGCGCAGGTCGGCGTGGTGGATCTCGCCCACGTTGCCATCGGTGAAGGGGCGCTGGGTGTCGGCCGGGAGCGCCGGAAGGCTGAGCTTCGGGTACTCCCAGCGGCCGTCGCTCTCGGTCGCGAGACCGGGCACCTCATGGCGCTCCATGGAGGCGATCGCGAACGCGGTCCCGGTCCCGAGCCCGCCGCACACGAGCACGGCGGCGGTCCAGCGGGCTGCGGCCCACAGGACGCGACGCGAGAGCTTCCGGGCAGGCGCCCCCGGCGGCCCCGCAAGGGTGAGCGGGACCTGCTGGGTCTGCGGGGCCTGCGGGACCTCGGGCTCGGCCTCGGCGGCCGGAACGGCAGGGGTCTGCGGGACCTCGGCCTCGGCGGCCGGAACCGCAGGGGTCTGCGGGACCTCGGCCTCGGCGGCCGGAACCGCCGGGGCCGGCTGGGCGGGCTCGGCGGCCGGGGTCTCCGGGGCGGCGGTCGCCTCCGGCTCCGCCGGGGCCGGGAGCACGTCCTGCGGCTCGGCCTGGGACGGGATCTTCGTGTCCGTCGCCGTATCCGTCTGCTCGGTCGTCATACGTACTCCCCCGGGGACTTGATGTGGTCCAGCTGCTTCTTCACCAGCTCGGCCACCGCCGACCTCTCGAACGGCTTGGCGCCCGCGGCGGTGACCGTGACGAAGACCTCGGAGTCGTACGCCGCGCACAGCATCCCCTCCAGCTGTACGGCCTTCTCCTTCTTGTCCAGGTCCTTGTTCTCCGGAACCATGAAGCAGGCGGAGTTGGCGTGCCCGCCGATCTTCGGCCCCTTCGGGAACCCCAGGAGACCGGACAGCTCCTTCCGGAGCTCGAACATGTCGCGGATCCTCTTCTTGTCCTTCATCCGCGTGAGGTGCATGTCGACCACCAGGCCCTGCTCCGGCCAGGCGAAGGAGCGGACGGCGATCCCCTGCACGCCCAGCCGGTCGACCCGCTTCTCGTAGTCGCGACGCTTCTTGCCGGAGAGCCCCTTGCCGTCCTGCTTCAGCAGGGCGACGGCCTCCTTCGCGCCCAGCTCGCCGTCGTTCCCGTAGAGCTCGATGTCGGGGCCGAGCTCATAGGCGGACGGCACCGGCAGCAGCAGCTTGCCGAGCGGCGTCGCCGACTTGCCGCGGGCGACGTCGAGCGCCGGGTCCTTCGGCATCTTCGACAGGTCCGGCTGCTCCCACACCACCGTCGGCGCCGTGCGATCCGCGGAGTCCACGGTGACGCGCGTGTACGTGACGCCACCGCCGACCGCCCCGAGCACGAGGACCGCGGGCAGCACGACCGTCAGCAGCTTGCGTCCCCGGCCGGGTGTGCCGGGCTTCTTCGGCTCCTCGGCGGGGACGGTCGCGGCGAACACGTCGTTCACGTCGATCGCGGTGTTCCGGTCCTCGCTCACAGGCGCCCCAACTGTCGCTCGGCCAACGAACTGATGTCCTTCTTCGAGATCTTCTTGGTGTCGAAGACCGAGATCTCGACCATGATGTCGCCGCGGTGGAAGTACGCCCGGGCCTCGTAGAAGTCCAGGTATCCGGACTCCTTGTGCACCGGGAAGATGTAGTAGCGGCCGTTGGCGGAGCCCTTGATCGGATCGCCCTCGTTCCGGGCGTACTTCTCATCGGGCATGTACGCCATCTGGTCCTCGGCATGCTCCTTCGCGCCGAGGACGTCGCTGGACCGGTACTGGAGCAGCCGGATCTCGACCGAACGGTTCCCGCCCGCCTTCCACGACGTGGTCGCGATGCGCCGGATCCGGTTCTCCAGCTGGTAGCTGAGCGCGGAGCCGGGGCTGATGAAGTCGTTCGCGTACGCGCGCAGCGACATCCAGCCGTCCTCGTCCGCGAACTCCGCCTTCTGCGCGCCAGCCGGTTTCGGCAGCAGCAGCTTGCGCAGATCGCCGTCCGTCCTGACCCTGCGGTCCTCGGCGGCCGTGAGCGGAACCGGCTTCTGGTCCCTCGGGAGCGGCTTCGGGTAGGCGAGGTCCGGCTGGTTGAGCGCGGGCAGCGGCGTCGGCTCCCGCTCGGCCTGGATGCCGTACCCCACCGCCGTACCGCCGACGATGCCGAGCACGGCGGCGACGGCGATCAGCGCGATGGTCCGGCCGACCTGGCGAGGACGCGGCGACTCGGCCTCCGAAGCCGGTGGCGCGTCCTCGGCCGACGGCGTCTCCAGGGCCGGCGGCGCGACCGCGACCGGGGCCGCGTCCGGGCCCGCGTCCGGGGCCGGCGTCGATACCGGCTCCGGTGCCGTTCCGGCGTTTTCCGTTGATTCTGTGGCTTCCAAAGGGGGTCCCCCCACGAGACCTGAAGCGCAGATTCCGTAACCCGCGCACCCAACTGACCCGTGAGTGATGCATGGGGTTGCAGTGGTCCGCATTACAGTTCGGTATATGGCGAAGAAGCTCGTGATCAAGGTGACCGCCGGGGCCGACGCCCCCGAACGCTGCTCCCAGGCCTTCACCGTGGCCGCGGTCGCCGTGGCGAGCGGCGTCGAGGTCTCGCTCTGGCTGACGGGCGAGTCCTCGTGGTTCGCGCTCCCGGGGCGCGCGGCCGAGTTCGAGCTGCCGCATGCCGCGCCGCTGCCGGACCTCATCGACTCGATCCTGGCGGCGGGGCGGATCACGCTCTGCACCCAGTGCGCGGCGCGCCGCGAGATCACGGAGAAGGACGTCCTGGAGGGCGTACGGATCGCCGGCGCGCAGGTCTTCGTCCAGGAGGCCATGACGGACGGCACCCAGGCGCTCGTCTACTGAGTCGGGGTTCTCCCGTAATCGGGCCCCGAGGCGCCACGCGCTCAGCGGTCGTCGTGGCGCTTCTTGCCGTCGAGCTCGTCCCACCACTCGTCGGACTGCGGGTCCCCGGACGGGGCGTCCCACCAGCGGTCCTCGGGCCCCCGCCGGTTCGCGACCATCGCGGCGATCGGCGGGATGACCATGGCGACCACGCACATCCCGATGGCGACCGGCATCGAGAAGAGCCGCACGACGGCCCACGCCCCGACGAAGAGCACCAGGCAGATGCCCATCATCCAGAAGTAGACGTGGCGCCGTCGCGCGTACATACCTTCAGATTACGACCGGGCGTCGGCCACTGACAGCTCGGCGGGAGCCGCGGCCGCGTCGTCGCCGTCCCGCTTGCGCAGGGGGACGGGAGCCGCCTCCGTCGCGGTGGCGTCCGCCTGGCCGGAGCCCGTCGCCGCCTTCCGCCCCAGCCAGACCAGCAGCAGGGCGAGCGTGCCGGCGAGAGCGGGCCAGTAGAAGTACCGGAAGTCGCCCGCGGGCACCGTCGGCAGGTAGCCGGCGATGTACAGCGCCGAGCTGATGCCCAGGACGCGGACCGGCATCGCGTACTGCCCGCGGCCCGGCTTGAAGGTCAGCGTGAGCGCGACGGCCAGCCAGAACCAGCCCGCGAAGATCATCGGGAGGTCCTCGCCCATGCCGACGACGTAGTACTTGAGGATCTGCGTGCGCCGCTCCACCGGCTCACCGATTCCGGGCGCGTCCGCGATGGTTCCGTCCTGGTACGTGTACCGGCCCTGGAACAGCACCTTGGAGAAGACCTGAAGGCGGTACTGGGCGTACTCGGGCAGATGGCCCGGGATCTCGCTGATCCACATGTCGGTCAGCTCGTCCGCGTGCCGACCCAGCTCGGTCAGACCCAGGGACGTGTCGCGCGGGTAGCAGCGCCAGTAGGCGTCGGACAGGTTCTTCTCGGGCGTGCACCGCTTGGTCGTGGTGACCATGGCCTCCTGGAAGTCCGGCGACGTCGCCGCCTTCCCGGCCGCCGCCCGCACCTCCTCCACGGTCAGGACGTGCACCAGGTCGTCGAGCAGGATCTGCGAGAACTGGCGGGTCTCCAGCGGCTTCGCGACGGAGGAGACGACTCCGCTCGCCACGGCCGCGGTGGCGAGCAGGGCTCCCGCCGAGATCAGCCACTTCCGCCGTCCGGGCGTGGGCCACAGGGAGCGTACGAGCAGGTAGAAGACCGGGACGCCGGCCAGCAGCGCGTTCTTGCGGGCCAGGATCGCGTAGGTGATGAGGATCGCCCCGAGCGCCAGCAGCAGCCAGCGCGTGACGGTGCGGTCGGCCGGCAGATCACGGGCGACGAAGGCGATCGCGCAGGCGGCGAGGAGGGCGAACGCCATCTGGACGTCCTTCCACACCACACCGGTGAAGGTGATGATGTGCGGGGCCAGTCCGATGGCGAGGATCGCGAGGGAGCCGCCACGGTTGCCGGTGCGCGCCCAGACCCGCCAGGCGATGACCCACAGCGCCGCCCACAGGACGGCGGACTGGAGGGCGGCCATGGCGCCGGGGCTGCCCGTCACGTCGATGAGCGCCCGCCACAGCAGGGCCATCACGGGCGGGTGCCAGTCCGTCACGGGCGTCTTGCCCAGCGCCTGCTGGAGCTGGTCGACGCTGTCGAGGCTCAGGTAACCGGGGGAGAACAGCATGGCCGTGCCCCAGCCGCAGAACGCGGCGATGGCGGCGAGACCCCAGGGCCAGAGCGGACGATCCGACAGATTTGACCACATCCGCGAGATCGGTCGCACGGGTCGCTCAGGTGTCATGAGGCGGGAGCCTAACAGCACAAGGTCAACACGCCGCACGCACCGAACGCCCATCAGGTGAACGCGGAGGAGCTGCCTTGACCGGGCTCCATCAGGCACTCCGAGGCGTTACGCCGCCTGGAACACATAGCGCCGGTAGACGACGAACCGGACCAGCGTGGCCACGGCCCAGCCGAAGAGCCGGGTGATGTTGTCGGTCAGCGCCGAGTCGAACCCCAGCGCACGCGACAGATAGACCGGGGCGGCCGTGATCACGATCCCGGCGAGGTTCACGAGGACGAAGACGACGACCTCGCGCGACGACGTCTCCGAGCGCTGGTCACGGTAGGTCCAGTGGCGGTTGCCTATCCAGCCGACCACCATCGCCGCCGCCGTGGCGACCACCGATGCCAGGACCGGCATGGACGCCATGGGCCCGTCGCCGACCCCCGGAAGGCCGAAGACGAGCAGATTGAAGCCGCCGGCGTCCACGACGAAGGCGACGGCCCCGACGACCCCGAACTTGGCGACTTCCCGCCACAGGCCGCGGATGACGTCACGCAGGCGGAGGCGGAGGGACAGTTGATCGGACATGAAAAGGAGCCTAGCCGCAGGGTATTCTCACGTGACTCCACCCATGACCACTCGTGGTCTCTGGATGCCCCCATCGCCTCGTGGGGATTCCACAAGTCTAAAGGATCAACAGATGAGACCCACGATCGCCTGCGTCGTCCCCTGCTACAACGAGGAGGCGGCCATTGGCAAGGTGGTCCGTGATCTCCGGGCAGCGCTGCCCGAGGCCGAGATATACGTCTACGACAACGCCTCGACCGACCGCACGGTGGAAGTCGCCCTCGAGGCCGGCGCGATCGTGCGGCACGAGAAGCGCAAGGGCAAGGGCAACGTCATCCGTCGCGCCTTCGCCGACGTCGACGCGGACGCGCTGCTGATCATCGACGGCGACGACACCTACGACGCGTCGCGTGCCGGCGATCTGGTCGACCTGCTCTTCGAGGGCCCCTACGACCACGTCGTCGGTGCCCGTCGCGAGACGGTCGAGGGTGCGTACCGTCCGGGTCACGCCGTCGGCAACAAGATGCTGACGGGCGCCGTCCGTACGCTCTTCGGCAACGACGTCACCGACATGCTGAGCGGTTACCGCGTCTTCTCGCGCCGCTACATCAAGTCCTTCCCGGCCCTGTCGCACGAGTTCGAGACCGAGACCGAGATGACGGTCCACGCGCTCAACCTGCGGCTCCCCACGGCGGAACTGCCCGTCGACTTCAAGGACCGCCCGGCCGGCAGCGAGAGCAAGCTGCGCACCTACCGGGACGGCTGGCGCATCCTCAAGATGATCCTCGGCCTGGCCCGTCGTCAGCGCCCCTCGCTCTTCCACAGCGTGCTCGCGGGCCTGCTCGCCCTCGTCTCGCTGGGCCTCGGCACGCCGGTCATCGTCGACTACATCAACACGGGCGAGGTGCCGCGCTTCCCGACGGCCATCCTCGCCGCGGCGATCATGACCATCGCGGTGCTCGTGCTGCTGGTGGGGTACATCCTCGAGTCGTTCATGCACCTGCGCCAGGAGCAGTCCCGTCTCGCCCACCTCGCGTACCCGGCGCCGAGCCGCTCCACCAAGGGCTTCGACCTGGACAAGACGCCGCGCGAGCAGGAAGACACGCTGGCCCGCTCGTAGTTCCCCGTGACATACGGAACAGCCCCCGCCGGGCGTACCCGGCGGGGGCTGTTCCGTTCGGCACGAAGGGCCGCACCTGATGGTTCGGTGGCGTCCAACCCCCGGAAGGTGCGGCCCTTCGGCCTGTTCGCGTCGCGGCGTCACACCGCGATGGCGACCTCCGCGAGACCACCCTGCTGGGCCACGACCTGACGGTCGGCGGTGCCGCCGGGAACCAGGGCGCGCACGGTCCAGGTGCCCTCGGCCGCGTAGAAGCGGAACTGGCCGGTGGCGGAGGTCGGGACCTCCGCGGTGAACTCGCCGGTCGAGTCCAGGAGGCGGACGTAACCGGTGACGGGCTGGCCGTCCTTGGTCACGAAGCCCTGGATGGTGGTCTCACCGGGCTTGATCGTCGAGGCGTCGGGGCCGCCGGGCTGCGCACCGCACATGTCTTCTGTCCTTACGGTCGGGGAGGTCCGGGGAGGGGTCCGGAGACTTACTTGTTGGCGCCGAGCTCGATCGGCACACCGACGAGGGAGCCGTACTCGGTCCACGAGCCGTCGTAGTTCTTGACGTTCTCGACACCGAGCAGCTCGTGCAGCACGAACCAGGTCAGCGCGGAGCGCTCACCGATGCGGCAGTAGGCGATGGTGTCCTTCGCCAGGTCGACCTGCTCGTCCTCGTAGAGGGCCTTGAGCTCGTCGTCCGACTTGAAGGTGCCGTCGTCGTTGGCGTTCTTCGACCACGGGATGTTGCGGGCGCTCGGCACGTGGCCGGGGCGCTGCGACTGCTCCTGCGGGAGGTGGGCCGGGGCGAGCAGCTTGCCGGAGAACTCGTCGGGCGAACGCACGTCGACCAGGTTCTGGGCGCCGATCGCGGACACGACGTCGTCGCGGAAGGCGCGGATCGAGGTGTCCTGGGCCTTGGCCTTGTACTCGGTGGCCGGGCGGGCCGGGACCTCGGCGACGAGGTCGCGGGAGTCGAGCTCCCACTTCTTGCGGCCGCCGTCCAGGAGCTTGACGTCCTGGTGGCCGTAGAGCTTGAAGTACCAGTAGGCGTAGGAGGCGAACCAGTTGTTGTTGCCGCCGTAGAGGACGACCGTGGTGTCGTTCGCGATGCCCTTGGCCGAGAGGAGCTTCTCGAAGCCCTCCTGGTCGATGAAGTCACGGCGGACCGGGTCCTGCAGGTCCTTGGTCCAGTCGATCCGGATCGCGTTGCGGATGTGGTTCTTCTCGTACGCCGAGGTGTCCTCGTCGACCTCGACGACGGCCACCTGCGGGTTGTCGAGGTTCGCCTCGACCCAGCCGGCGTCTACCAGGACGTCGCTGCGGCTCATGCTGTTTCTCCTCCGGGGCAGTGTTCGGCGGTGTGGTGCAGGGTGGTGCGGGTACGCGTCATCGCGTGTACGAGGTCGCGTACGGCTACACGGGGTGGCCCCGACGGTTCGTCGAAGGGCCTGAGGAATACGGGAATCGGGCGTCCCGCTCAGACGGAGCGACAGAGCATGGCGGCGACGCGGCACAGGTCTACTGCCCGCCGCTTCGTGAGTTCCGCCTGTCGCTTCATGCCCACGATCGTAGGGACGGACAGGCGGCCGTGTCACCGGTGTGTCGTATTTTGAGACGCGATCGTCCGAGATGCGAGACGTGATCACGTGGAAACGGGTCGCGGCCCCGGTCCGGACCGGGGCGTCCCGGTTCTGCTTCTACGGATCGGACGGGACCGTCTCACCATGTGGAGAAGGAGCGGTCGAGGGGCGGATCAGCCCGCCAGCACGACGTCCTTGCCGGTCACGGCGACGGCCAGGCCGTCCTCGCGGGCCTCGACCTTCTCCAGCTTCATGCCCGCCGGCAGTCCACCGATCTCCCGGTCGAAGTCGGTGCGCTTGCGGACGAGGTCCTCGAGGCCGGGGATGCCGTCGCCGGGCACCTTGTCGGCCCGCACCCGGATCGTGTCCCCGTCGACGAGCGTCACCGTCGAGACGACGCTCTTGGTGACCGTACGGCCCAGGATCTTGACCCCGCCCGTGACCTTCAGCTTGCCGTTGCCGCCGTAGGCGACCTTCACCTCGCGCTCGGAGGCCGCGGCTAGGTCCTCGTACGAGATCAGCGCGGTCCCGCTGACACTGCCCGCGCGGGCGCTCGTGTAGTCGCCGTTCAGCGTCACGTCGTGGAACGCGGCGGACAACTCGCCGATCCGGATCTTCCGGCCCCCGGCCGTGGCCTCGACGCCGGTCAGCTTCACGTCGACCTCGTCGAGACGCTGGTCCATGACCTGGGTCAGGAACGGGAAGCCCTTGATGTCGACATCGGTCGATCCGGAGCGGGCCGGGCCGAGCCGCACCCGGTCGGCGGCCTCCGACTCCGCGTAATTGACCGCCAGACGGTCGAGACCGACGAAGATCCCGCCGAGCACGACGGCCACGATCAGCAGTACGCGCAGTGCTCGCACGAGCTGTCCCCCCAAGAAAGTCTCCGGCCCCCCGACACGAAGATCGACGTGTCGGAGGGCCGGATGGTTCCCTCGGGCTCGTGAGAAGCGCTACGCGAGCGCACGGCCCAGCAGGTAGACGGCGGGCGCGGCGGCCGTCAGCGGAAGCGCGACGCCCGCGGTCATGTGGACGAAGCGGGACGGGTAGTCATAGCTCGCGGCCCGCAGCCCGACCAGCGCGCACACCCCGGCACCGAGGCCGAGCAGAGCCCCGGAGGCGCCCAGGCCGGTGAACCCGCCGGCCGCGATGCCGGCGCCCGCGGCGGCGAGGAGCGCCACGACGACGGAGGCCGCGCCGGGCAGCGGGAGCGCCCGGGCGAGGACGGCGGCGGCGACCGCGACCCCGCCGACGACCACGGCGTCCGGGGCGGCACCGAGGTGCCCGGTGGCCACGATGGCCAGCGCGGCCGACGCGACGGTCGCCATCAGGCCGTACATGCGCTCGTCGGGGTCGGCGTGGCTGCGCAGCTGGAGGACGAGGGTGAGCAGCACCCAGACGCCGAGGGTGCCGATGATCGCGGCCGGGGCGTTCTCCCGGCCGGCGGCGAGCAGCGCCACATCGGCGGTCAGGCCGCCGGCGAAGGCGAGGGCGATGCCCTGCCGGGCCGGCCACATGCCGTTGAGCCGGAACCAGCCGGCGGCGGTGACGGCCTGGAGCAGCACGAGCGGCACGAGCAGCGCGTACGGGCCGACCGCCGCGCCGGCGGCGAGCAGGACGCCGAGGACCGCGGTGAGGGCGGCCGGCTGCATCCCCGGCTCGATGATCGGCGAGCGGCCCTCGGCCCTGGCGCGCTGGGCGTCGGTGATCCGGGCGTTGCCGCCGGTGGTGGGGGCGGAGTACTCGGGCGCCGCGGTCGCGGGCCCGGCGGCCGGCTCCCCGTGGGCGACCGGCGCCTCGGGCGGCAGGGCCTGCGCGGCGGGCTGCGGAGGCAGGTACGCGGCGTCCGCGGCGAAGGGCTGGACGACGGGCTGGTACTGGGTGTCCCAGGTCTGGCCCTCCCACGTCTGCGTGACGTGGGGGTCCTGGTACTGCTGTCCGTACTGCTGCCGGCCGTACTCCTGCCGGCCCTGCTGCTGCCCGTACGGCTGCTGACCCGCGTACGGGTCGCGGCCCGGATCGTACGGCTGCTGCTGATCGCTGCTCATGCTGTGCGGTTCACCCTCCTGCGAACGGCGGGAGCACCTCGACCGTGCCGCCCTCGGCAAGCCGTACCGTCTCATGGGCACGGGTCCCGACGGGGTCACCGTCGACGAGGAACGAACACCGCTGGAGTACCCGGACGAGCTCGCCCGGGTGCTTCTCGCGGGCCGTCTCCAGCGCCTCGGCCAGGGTCCCGGCGGTGTACGGCTCCTCGGCGACACCGGCGGCGGCCTTGGCCGCGGCCCAGTAGCGGATGGTTCCCGCTGCCATAGCGGCGCTCCCTTCGTTCGTGTGCGCGCCGCTGTCCATGATGGGCTATCGGCGGGTGAGCCAGTCCCCCAGTCGGCCGAGCAGCTCCTCGCCCGCCGCGTTCTCGGCGTGTCCCATGCCGCGCTCCAGCCACAGCTCGCACTCGCCGGCCGCCGCCAGCATCCGCGGGTGGTCGACCGGGAAGTACGGGTCGCGGTCGCCGTGCACGATCAGCAGCGGGGTCGGCGCGATCATCGGGACCGCCTCGACCGGCGACAGCGGCACGGGATCCCAGTCGCGGTTGTCGATCCGGGTGCCGAGCCCGTAGCGGCCGACCAGCCGGCCCATCGGGCGGGTGATCACCCAGTGGACCCGTCGCATCGAGGGCGTACCCCGGTAGTACCAGCGGGCGGGCGCGCTGACGGCGGCGACCGCGTCGCTGTGCCCGCCCGTGTCCCGCTCCAGGGCCGCGTGGCGCAGGACGATCGAGCCGCCCATGGAGAAGCCGACGGTCACCACGCGCGCGTGGCCCCGCTCCCGGGCCCAGCGCACCGCGGCCGCGAGATCGAGGACCTCCCGGTCGCCGACGGTGGAGCGACCACCCGAACGGCCGTGCCCCCGGAAGGAGAAGGTGACGACGGCCGCGTGCTCGGCGAGCGCCTTCGCCGCACGGCGGACGGCGGGCCGGTCGGCCGAGCCGGTGAAGCCGTGGGCGAGGACGACGGCCGTATCGGTGACACCCCGCGTATACGGTTCGTAAACAGCCTCGATACGGACACCGTCGTCGGTGCGCAAAGTGGCACGCTGGGAGCCGGAAGTGATCGAGGAAACATCCACGATGTGAAATCGACCCTCAGCCTCGGAAGTCATGTGGGCTATTCTGCTTGGCATGAGGATCCGGGCAACGCAGCCCCCGGGTCCTTTTGTGTTTACCGACCGTTGTTACGACCGGATGAACAAAAGCTCTCAGGGCGCGAGAGCCAGCAGTGATGCGTACGAAGCAGTGCCGTAGTCCTCGCAGGGACCGAGGAGGAACCGACGTCATGGACGAGCGAACGAAGCACGACCGACAGGGCACCGAAGCAGGGAGGGCTCGATGAGCTCACTGCTGCTCCTCACCAACGCACTCCAGCCGTCGACCGAGGTGCTTCCCGCACTCGGCCTGCTGCTGCACAACGTGCGCGTGGCTCCCGCCGAGGGCCCCGCCCTCGTGGACACCCCCGGCGCGGACGTCATCCTGATCGACGGCAGGCGCGACCTCCCGCAGGTGCGCAGCCTCTGTCAGCTGCTCCGCTCCACCGGGCCGGGCTGCCCGCTGATCCTCGTCGTCACGGAGGGCGGTCTCGCGGCCGTCACCGCCGACTGGGGCATCGACGACGTCCTCCTGGACACCGCGGGACCGGCCGAGGTCGAGGCCCGGCTGCGGCTCGCGATGGGCCGCCAGCAGATCGTCTCCGACGACTCCCCGATGGAGATCCGCAACGGTGATCTCTCGGTGGACGAGGCGACGTACAGCGCCAAGCTCAAGGGCCGGGTCCTGGACCTGACCTTCAAGGAGTTCGAGCTCCTGAAGTACCTCGCGCAGCACCCGGGCCGGGTCTTCACCCGCGCCCAGCTCCTCCAGGAGGTATGGGGGTACGACTACTTCGGCGGCACCCGAACGGTGGACGTCCACGTACGGCGTCTGCGGGCGAAGCTCGGCCCCGAGCACGAGTCGCTGATCGGCACCGTCCGCAACGTCGGCTACCGCTTCGTCACCCCCGAGAAGGTGGAGCGGGCCGCCGAGGAGGCACGGGCGAAGGAAGAGGCCCGAGTCAAGGAAGCAGCGCGCGATGTCACCCCGGCGGAGGACCGGAACGTGGTGGAAGCCACAGTGCGACCTGCCGGTAGGTAGGTCACCCCGCGTAGACTGCCGCGCGTGGCCAAGGTGACGCGGGATGACGTAGCGCGACTGGCGGGTACTTCGACCGCGGTCGTGAGTTACGTCATCAACAACGGACCCCGGCCGGTTGCCCCGGCCACGCGCGAGCGTGTACTCGCAGCCATCAAGGAGCTGGGCTACCGCCCCGACCGGGTGGCCCAGGCGATGGCGTCCCGCCGCACGGACCTCATAGGCATGATCGTCCCGGACGCGCGCCAGCCGTTCTTCGCGGAGATGGCGCACGCCGTGGAGCAGGCCGCCGCCGAGCGCGGGAAGATGGTCCTGGTCGGCAATTCGGACTACCGCGACGAGCGCGAGGTGCACTATCTGCGCGCCTTCCTCGGGATGCGGGTCTCCGGGCTGATCCTGGTCAGCCAGGGCATGAGCGAGCGGGCCGCGAGCGAGATCGAGGCCTGGGACGCGCGCGTGGTGCTGCTGCACGAGCGGCCCGAGGCGCTGGACGACGTCGCCGTCGTCACGGACGACATCGGCGGCGCCCAGCTCGCCACCCGGCACCTCCTGGAGCACGGACACCCGTACGTGGCCTGCCTCGGCGGCATCCCGAACACTCCGGCGGTCGGCGACCCGGTCGCGGACCACGAGGAGGGCTGGCGCCGCGCGATGCTGGAGGCCGGCCGCTCGATCGAGGGCCGGCTCTTCGAGGCTCCGTACAACCGCTACGACGCCTATCAGATCGCCCTGAAGATCCTCTCCGGCCCGGACAGGCCGCCGGCCATCTTCTGCTCCACCGACGACCAGGCCTTCGGTGTGCTGCGCGCCGCCCGCGAGCTGCGCATCGACGTGCCGACGGAGCTGGCCGTGGCGGGCTTCGACGACGTCAAGGAGGCGGCCCTCACGGATCCGCCGCTCACCACGATCTCCTCCGACCGCCCGGCGATGGCCCGGGCGGCGGTGGATCTGGTCCTGGACGACTCGCTGCGGGTGGCCGGTTCGAAGCGCGAGCGGGTGAAGCAGTTCCCCTCGGCCCTGATCGTCCGCCGCTCCTGCGGCTGCGGCTGAGCCTCCGGGGCCGCACCTCAAGCCCAGGGCGGGCGTCAAGCCCAGGGCGGGCGTCAAGCCCAGGGCGGGCGTCAAGCCCAGGGCGGGGCCTCGGCGCCCACCACAAGACCCCGTGCGGTCCGCCCGAGTACACCCACCACCCACAGCAACCACCACGGCCCCTGCCGGCGCCCACCACAAGACCCCGCACTTTATATCGGGCATACAGGGTTCTGTCGGGCTTCTCAGACCGCCCTCAGGAAGCTCTCATGAACTGCTCCGAGAGTCTTCTCCATGACGGACTACCAGCAGCCGCAGCAGCAGCCGTACTACCCACCGCAGCCCCCGCGGCCCCCGTACGACCCGACGCAGCCGGTCACGACGGAGCCGGGCACCACGATCTGGCCGTCCGGTGGGCATGTGCCGCCCCCGGTCGGGCCTCCCGCCGCCGGTCCCGCCCATGCCGCCCCCGAGCCGCGCCGCCGCGCCAAGCGGGGCGTCGGGCTCCTCGTGGCCGTGGCGATCGCCGCGGCCGCCGTCGGCGGCGGCACCGCGACGCTGGTCCAGCAGCTCACCGCGGACGACACCGCGCGTGCCTCCGGCGTGAGCGGGACGAACGTCTCCGCGAGCAGCAAGGGCACGGTCGCCGGCGTCGCCGAGGCCGTCTCCCCGTCGATCGTGGAGATCTCCGCGACCTCGACGTCCGGCAAGTCCACCGGCTCCGGCGTGATCATCACCGGCGACGGCGAGATCGTCACCAACAACCACGTGATCTCCGGCGCCTCCGAGATCAGCGTGCAGCTGTCCAACGGCAAGTCGTACGCGGCGAAGGTCGTCGGCACGGACCCCGACAAGGACCTGGCGCTGATCAAGCTGGAGGGCGCGTCCGGCCTGAAGGCGGCCACGCTCGGCGACTCCGACGACGTCAAGGTCGGCGACCAGGTCGTGGCGATCGGCTCCCCCGAGGGCCTGACCGGCACCGTCACCAGCGGCATCGTCTCCGCCCTCGACCGCGATGTGACCGTGGCCAAGGACGAAGGCCAGGACCAGCAGCAGCAGTACGACCCGCGGCAGGGCTGGCCCTTCGAGTTCGGCGGGCAGCAGTTCAACGGCGACACCGGCTCGTCGAAGACGACGTACAAGGCGATCCAGACCGACGCCTCGCTCAACCCGGGGAATTCCGGCGGCGCGCTGATCAATATGAACGGCGAGATCATCGGGATCAATTCGGCCATGTATTCGCCCAGCGCGTCGAGCGGTTCTTCGGCCGGCAGCGTCGGCCTCGGATTCGCCATCCCGGTCGACACCCTCAAGGCCGACCTGGACAACCTCCGGTCCGGCGACGGCAACTGAACACGTGCGAGGCTGGCCCCATGACTGGCCCGGTGAATGAAGGCGACCGCATCCTCATCGTCGACGACGAGCCCGCCGTGCGGGAGGCGCTGCGGCGCAGTCTCGCCTTCGAGGGGTACGGGACCGAGGAGGCCGTCGACGGCGTCGACGCCCTCTCCCGGATGGAGTCGTACGCCCCCGATCTCGTGGTCCTCGACATCCAGATGCCGCGCATGGACGGCCTGACGGCGGCCCGGCGCATCCGGGCCTCCGGTTCGACCGTGCCGATCCTGATGCTCACGGCCCGGGACACGGTCGGCGACCGGGTGACGGGGCTCGACGCGGGCGCCGACGACTATCTGGTGAAGCCCTTCGAGCTGGACGAGCTGTTCGCGAGGATCCGGGCCCTGCTGCGCCGCAGCTCGTACGCGAGCGCCGTCGAAGCGCAGCCCGAGGGCGATGTGCTGAGCTTCGGCGATCTGCGGATGGACCTGGCGACCCGCGAGGTGACGCGGGCCGGGCGGCCGGTGGAGCTGACGCGGACGGAGTTCACGCTCCTGGAGATGTTCCTGGCGCACCCGCGCCAGGTGCTGACGCGGGAGCAGATCCTGAAGGCTGTGTGGGGCTTCGACTTCGAACCGAGCTCGAACTCCCTGGACGTGTACGTGATGTATCTGCGCCGCAAGACGGAGGCGGGCGGTGAGCCGCGCCTGGTGCACACGGTGCGGGGCGTGGGGTACGTCCTGCGCGGCGGAGGCCCGGAGTGAGCGGTCCCCTGGCGTGGTTCCGGTCGCGGCCGCTGCGGTCCCGGCTGGCGCTCCTGACGGCGACGGCGGTCGCCGTGGCGGTGGCGGCGGTATCACTGGCCTGCTGGTTCGTGACGCGGGCGCAGTTGGAGGCGGAGCTGGACTCCTCGCTGCGCGAGACCCGGCTCACGGACGACCAGGCGCGGATGCTGCTGGGCTCCTGCGCCCCGGGGGCCGAGAACCGTCCGGTGCCGGCCGGACCCGCGCAGACCCTGCAGATCGTCACCGTCACCGGCGACCTCTGCACGCTGGGCACCTCCCCCATCCCCGCCCAGGCCGGGGACCTCGCCGTCGCGCGGGGCGAGCGGCCGTTCGCCCTGCACACCACGAACGCCGAGAACGGCACGGAGATGCGCGTCTACTCCTACCCCGTGTCGATCGCCAACCAGCCGGTCGCGGTCTCGGTCGCCCGTCCGCTGTACGAGATCGACCGCTCGATGTCCACGCTCGCCTGGGTGCTGCTGCTGGTCTCCGGGATCGGTGTCGTCGGCGCCGGGGCGGCCGGGCTGTGGGTGGCGCGGACCGGTCTGGAGCCGGTGGACCGGCTGACGGGCGCGGTCGAGCACGTGGCCGCGACCGAGGACCTGACGGTGCGCATCCCGGTCGAGGGCGAGGACGAGATCGCCCGGCTCTCGCGCTCCTTCAACGCGATGACGGCCGCGCTGGCCGTCTCCCGGGACCGTCAGGCGCAGCTGATCGCGGACGCGGGCCACGAGCTGCGGACGCCGCTGACCTCGCTGCGCACCAACGTCGAGCTGCTCGCCCGCAGCGAGCAGACCGGCCGCGCCCTGCCGCCCGAGGACCGGCGGGCGCTGATGGCCTCGGTGAAGGCGCAGATGACGGAGCTGGCGGCGCTGATCGGCGACCTCCAGGAGCTGGCCCGCCCGGACGCGGTGCAGCCGGGCCCGCTGGAGGTCGTACCGCTCCATACGATCCTGCGGTCGGCCCTCGACCGGGCGCGGCTGCGCGGCCCCGAGCTGACCTTCGTCACGGACCTGGCGCCCTGGTACGTCCGGGCGGAACCGGCGGCTCTCGAGCGGGCGCTGGTGAACGTGCTGGACAACGCGGTGAAGTTCTCGCCGGCCGGGGGCACGGTCGAGGTGTCCCTGATGCGCGGCGAGCTGACGGTCCGCGACCACGGCCCCGGGATCGCGCCCGAGGAACTCCCCCACGTCTTCGACCGCTTCTGGCGCTCCCCCTCGGCCCGCAGCCTCCCGGGCTCGGGCCTGGGCCTCTCGATCGTGGCCCGTACGGTCCAGCAGGCAGGCGGCACGGTGACCCTGACGGCGCCGGAGGACGGCGGCACGGCGGCGACGCTCCGCCTGCCGGGCGCGCCGACCCCGCCGCCGTCAGTTGTGGCGGATGAGGGACTCGACGAGTCCTGAGCGGGTGTTCGGGAAGTCCAGGACGGTGATGCCGAGGCCCTTCCAGGTGTTGGCCGTGCCGTCCAGGAAGCCGTGGACGCGGGGGTTGAGGTTGTCGGAGTTCCAGCGTGGCGGCAGGGACGCGGACGTGCTGACGAAGTTGATGTACAGCTTGCCCGGCTGCTCGACGGCCGTGCGGAAGTGAGCCTCGATCTTGGGGTACTTGGCGTTCGGCAGGGCGTTCCAGTCGTCCTGGATCGCGATGGCTCCGCCGTCCCACCATTTGAGGCCGGGCAGGCCGCCGTTGTCGGCGATGAGGACGACCTTGCCGCGGGCCTCGCCCAGGGTGGGAACGGTGTCGCCGATGCGGAACAGCGAGCGCCAGCCGCGGTTGTTCAGGTAGTCGTCGAAGATGGCGCGGAAGGTGGCGTCGGAGTCCGAGGAGTACTCCTGCTTGACCCGCATCAGGACGGTCTCGGACGGGTGGGCGGCCAGGAAGTCGCGGCAGGCGATGAGGACGTCGCCGAACATCATGTTCTGGTAGGACGCGCCGTGGTGGATGGCGAAGGAGCCGCCGGTGACCCGGCAGCGTATGTCGAGGAACCTGATTCCGGCGGCGAGCTGCTGCGCGATGGTGGTGTTCTGGCACTCGGACCAGGGGCCGCCGAAGCGGGCGCCGGAGTCGTGGGTGCCGGGGATGGTGAGCTTCTGGAGCGGGGTGGGGTCGCCGTGGCCGGCCATCCAGTCCTGGGTCGTGGCCGCCCGCGCGGACGGGGCGCCGACCAGGAGGACGGCACCCGCTGCCGCGGCTCCCGCGAGAAAGCTTCTTCGGTCCATGCGCCGGAGTATGACGTGTACGCGTCATCACGCGCCAGAGGGGCGCGTCCGGGAAAAGCGGAGGGCGGCGGACCGTCGAACGGTCCACCGCCCCCTCGGACGTACGGAGTTACTTCACGACCGTGATCCGGCCCGTCGCCGGCGGGGCCAGCGGGGCGCTCGCGGTGGAGTGGGCCGTCAGGTAGGCGGTGAACAGGTCCAGGTCGGACGCGCCGACCAGCTTGTTCTTGTGCTCCTTCAGGACGGCGAAGCCGTCACCGCCACCGGCCAGGAACTCGTTCATCGCGACCCGGTAGGTCTTCGACGGGTCGATCGCCTCGCCGTTCAGCTTCACCGAGGACGTCACGATCCGGTCGGCGCCGGTCTTCGTCATGTCCAGGGTGTAGGTGAAGCCCTTCGAGACCTGGAGGATCTTCGGGGCCGCCTGGTTGGCGCCGCTGACCTGCTGCTGGAGCGCGGTGACGAGCTGGGCGCCGGTCAGGTCGACCGCCGTCATCATGTTGGTGAACGGCTGGACGGTGTACGCCTCGCCGTAGGTCACGACCCCGTCGCCCTCGGCGCCGGACGCCTTGTGGACCAGGGGCGCGCGGACGCCGCCCGGGTTCATCAGCGCCAGCTGCGCGCCGCCCTTGTCGGCCGGGGCCATGCCCTCCAGCTGCGCGTCGGCGATCAGGTTGCCCAGCGGCTTCTCGGGCGCGTCGAACGGGTTGTCGACGTCGCCGGAGATGTAGCCGACGGGACGGCTCGCGATCGGCGCGGCCAGCGCGTTCCAGCGGGTGATCAGCCGGGTCATGTCCGCGGCCTTCGGCACGTCACGGGTGACGACGTGGTTCGCGGAGGCGACGGCCGTACGGACGATGTCCTTGGAACGACGGTCGTAGGTGAGCGTCGTGTCGGTGTAGAGCTTGCCGAACGAGGCCGCCGAGGTGACCGTGCGCGGCTTGCCCGCCGGGTCCGGGATCGTGCACGCGTACGCCTGGTGGGTGTGGCCCGTGACCAGCGCGTCGACCTGCGGGCTGACGTTCTTCGCGATGTCGACGATCGGGCCGGAGATGCCGTCACCGGGGCCTGGGCTGTCGCAGTTGTAGTTGTACGAGCCCGAGGCCGGCGCGCCGCCCTCGTGCAGCAGGGCGACGATCGACTTGACGCCCTTGCGCTCCAGCACCTTGGTGTACTTGTTGATCGTCTCGATCTCGTCGCCGAACTTCAGGCCCTTGATGCCCTCGGCGGAGACGATGTTGGCCGTGCCCTCCAGGGTCACGCCGATGAAGCCGATCTTGACGCCGTTGCGCTCCCAGACGAAGTACGGGTCGAGCAGCGGCTTGCCGCTCTTCTCGTTCGTCACGTTGGCCGCGAGGTACGGGAAGTTCGCGCCCCGGAACCGCTTGCCCTCCTCGAAGCAGCCGGCGGTCGGGTGACAGCCGCCGTTCTGGATCCGGGCCAGCTCCTTGGCGCCCTCGTCGAACTCGTGGTTGCCGACCGAGCTGACGTCGAGCTTCAGCCGGTTGAGCGCCTCGATGGTCGGCTCGTCGTGGAAGAGCCCGGAGACCAGCGGGGAGGCGCCGATCATGTCGCCGGCGGCGGCGGTGACGGAGTACCGGTTGCCCTCACGGGCCTGGCGCAGGTGCGTGGCCAGGTACTCGACGCCACCGGCGTCGATGGTCTTGGTGGTGCCGTCCGGGTTGGTGTGGGTGAGCCGCCCGGCCGAGCCGGTCGGCGGCTCCAGGTTCCCGTGCAGGTCGTTGAAGGAGAGCAGTTGGACGTCGACGTAGCGCCCGTGGTTGCCCCCGCCCTTGGTCCCCGAGGCGCCCGCGGGCAGCGCGGCGACGAGCGCGCCGACGGTGGCGAGCCCCGCGCCCACGGCGAGAATCCGCCGCGCCGTCCTCTTCTTCTTCGGTGTCGCTGACATCGCTCCCCTGTCCCCTCGCCCCTTTTGCGGCGCTGTTCGACTGCTGCTGTGCCAGCGCAGCCTAGAGTCAACGCGCGTAGCGCAACAGGGGGTACCGGGTTACAACTGAGTTGATTCCGTAGGCTCGGGACATGACTCCTGACCCGGCGCCGGCCCTTGAACCCGGACGGCAGATCCTCACCCTCGACGAGCTCTCCCCCGAACAGGTCCAGGACGTCCTCGACCTGCTGGAGGCGGCCGACCGCACCGACGGAGTGCATGCCGTGTCCGAGCAGGGGCGGCTCTATCTGCGGCACGGCAGTCGCGAGGGCGTACGGCACTTCCTGCTCACCGTCGGATCGCACCTCTACGGCTACGCCCAGCTGGAGGACACCGATCCCGTGGAGGCCCCGGCCGCGGAGCTGGTCGTCCACCCCTCGCACCGCGGCCGCGGGCACGGGCGGGCGCTGGGGGCGGCGCTGCTCGCCGCCTCGGGCAAGCGGCTGCGGGTCTGGGCGCACGGCGGGAAGTCGGCGGCCCGGCATCTGGCCCAGGTACTCGGACTGACCCTCTTCCGCGAACTGCGCCAGCTGCGCCGCCCGTTGGTGCCGCTCGACATCCCCGAGCCGGTGCTGCCCGAGGGCGTCACGGTCCGTACGTTCATGCCCGGCCAGGACGATACGGCGTGGCTCGCCGTGAACGCGGCCGCCTTCGCCCACCACCCCGAGCAGGGCTCGCTCACCCAGCGGGACCTGGACGACCGCATGGCCGAGCCGTGGTTCGACCCGAAGGGCTTCTTCCTCGCGGAGAAGGACGGGCGCCTGATCGGCTTCCACTGGACGAAGACGCATGCCGAGGAGCAGCTCGGCGAGGTGTACGTGGTCGGGATCCTGCCCGAGGCCCAGGGCAGCGGCCTCGGCAAGGCGCTCACGGCGATCGGGCTGCGGCACCTGGCGGCCCAGGCACTGCCGACGGCGATGCTCTACGTGGACGCGGACAACACGGCGGCGGTGACGGTGTACGAGCGGCTCGGCTTCGTCACCCACGAGGTGGACCTGATGTACCGCACGGAGTCCTGAACACCCCGTGAGAAGGGGGCGGTTGACACCGCCCCCTTCTTTGCACCACCCTTTCACTACTTGATTAGTGAAAGGGTGGTGAAAGGGAACGTGCTCGAGTACCGGATCGACCGGCGCAGCGGAGTCGCCACCTACCTCCAGATCGTCCAGCAGACCAAACAGGCCCTGCGCATGGGCGTCCTGGAGCCCGGCGACCGACTGCCCACCGCACGCGAGGTCGTCGAAGCCACGGCCATCAACCCGAACACCGTGCTCAAGGCCTACCGCGAACTGGAGCGCGAAGGACTCGTCGAGGCCCGCCGCGGACTCGGCACCTTCGTCCGCGCGACGCTCGGCACCGGCCCCGCCGACTCGCCCCTGCGGGGCGAACTCGCCGACTGGGCACGCCGGGCCAGGGAGTCGGGCCTGGAGCGCGAGGACGTGGCCGCGCTCTTCACATCCGTACTGAAGGAATCTTTCGAGGGGGACGCATGACCAGCGGAACGGCCCTGAGCACCGAGGGCCTCGGCAAGCGGTACGGCAGACGGCGGCCCGGGTGGGCCCTGAGGGACTGCTCGTTCAGCCTCCCCGCCGGCCGCGTCTGCGCCGTCGTCGGCCCGAACGGCGCCGGCAAGTCCACCCTCCTCGCCCTCACCGCGGGACTCCTGCGGCCCACCGAGGGCTCCGTCCAGGCACCCGCCCGCGAGCACCTCGCGTACGTCGCCCAGGACAAGCCGCTCTACCCGCAGCTCACGATCGACGAGACCCTGCGGATGGGCCGCGAGCTCAACCCCGACCGCTGGGACGGAGCCGTCGCCGAGCGGATCACCGCCGACCTCGACCCCACCGCGCGCGTCCGCAGCCTCTCCGGTGGCCAGCGCACCCGCGTCGCCCTCGCGCTCGCGCTCGGCAAGCGACCGGACCTCCTGCTCCTGGACGAGCCGATGGCCGACCTCGATCCGCTCGCCCGACACGAACTCATGGGCGTCCTGATGGCCGACGCCGCGGAACGCGGCACGACGGTCGTCATGTCCTCGCACATCCTCGGTGAGCTGGAGGGCGCCTGCGACCACCTCCTCCTCGTCGACGGAGGCCGGATCCGCCTCGACGGCGCCATCGACGACCTCCTGGCCGCCCACGCCCTGCTCCGAGGCCCGATCGCCGACCTCGCCCCGCACCGGGTGGTCGAATCCCGCACGACGGGACGCCAACTCACCGCGCTCATCCGGCGAGAGGGTCCGGTCGAAGGGCCCTGGGAGGCGACGGCCCCGTCCCTCGAAGACCTCCTCCTCGCCCACCTCCGCACCTCCCGCACCACCCCCGAAGGAGCCTCCGCATGAGCGCCGTCACGTTGAAGGGCCCCTCCTGGGTGACGGTCCGCCAGCACCGGCGGGCCCTCTGGGCGGCGGGGGCCGCGACGGCCCTGTCCCTCGCCGTCCTCGCGGGGCTGCGGCTGTGGGACGCCTCCGTCCCGGACACGTACGTGGAGGACGGCTACAGCATCCCCTCCGACGACAGCCGCGCGTTCGGCATCCTGCGCCTGGCCATGGAGTACGCCGGCACCGGCATGGTCCTCCTGCCCCTCCTCGTCGGGGCCTTCGTCGCGGGCCCGCTGATCGCCCGCGAGCTGGAGAGCGGAACGTACCGGCTCGCGCTCACCCAGTCCGTCGCCCCCACACAGTGGCTCCGCGCGAAGCTCCTCACCGCGGGCGCCGCCGCGCTCGCGGTCACCCTCGCCCTCATGGCGATCTACCGGATCGGCTGGGGCCGGGTCTCGGGCACCTGGCAGCTGCACTGGTCGGACCGCGGCCCGTACGAGGCGACCGGAACCGTCCTCGTCGCGTACGTGCTGCTCGCCGTCGCCGTGGGCGCGCTCCTCGGGCAGCTGATCCGCCGCACCATCGTCGCGATGGCCGCGACCGGCCTGGTCACCGGCCTGGTCCTCGCCACGCTCGGCACGCTGCGCTGGGACTTCCTGTCCGTCCAGACGCTCACCGGACCGATCAGCTCGCAGGCGGGACCCCTCCCCGTCCCTGCCGACGGGCTGATGATGGACATGGGCCTGCTCGCAGGGGACGGGCGCCGCATCGCCGAATGGTCCTGCTACGACCCGCAGAGCGCCGACACCTGCTACGCCAGCAAGGGCATCACCGGCCAGTACGTCGACTACCACCCCTACGCCCACTTCTGGCCCACCCAGCTCATCGAGACCGGCATCGTCCTCGCCGTCGCCGCCCTCGCCCTCTTCGCCGCCTTCCGCGTCCTGCGCGCCCGGCACCCGTAACGTAAGGATCGAGCCACCGAAATCAGGTCGGGGGGGGGGGGGGGGGGGCCCCCCCCCCGCCCCCGCCCCCGCCCCCCCCCCGGCCGCCCCCCCCCCCCCCCCCCCCCCCCCCCCCCCCCCCTTAACGTTAGGATCGACCCACCGAAATCCGGGGGGGGGGGCCCTGACGGCCCCGCCCCCGATTCCCGCCCACGTCGCCCACGAGTGAACCCACCACCCCGCCCCGCCGACGACGCCCCCGGCACAGGTAGCCCACGGACGCCCGCCCACGTCGCCCACGAGTGAACCCACCACCCCGCCCCGCCGACGACGCCCCCGGCACAGGTAGCCCACGGACGCCCGCACGTCATGTCGTCGTTACCGGCCATTCAGACGCGCTTGCGACGCTCACGCAATGAAGCCCGCCGTGCCTCCTCTCGCCAAGAGGCTCCCCAAAGGGAGACTTCCCGCGCCCACGGCCCGCTCCGACGCGCCCGACCACCCCTTCGCGCGGAAGAATGGGGCCATGAGCCAGCAGCCCGCCGAGGTCCCGGTCCAGTCCACCGCCAAGCCGTCCAAGCGGACGTCCAAGCAGGCGTCCAAGCAGACGCCCCAGCGCGACGGCGAGCCGACCACACAGCCGTCCGTCGGATCCATAGCCGCACACCGCCCCCACACGGTCAGCACCGGCCCCGCGACGGACCTCGAGCCCGATCTGGACGCCGATCTCGACGCGTACGAGGACGACGACGCCGAGGGCGAACTCCCCCAGGGACGCTTCCTCGACCGCGAGCGCAGTTGGCTCGCGTTCAACGAAAGGGTCCTCGAACTGGCCGAGGACCCCACCACGCCCCTCCTCGAACGGGCTAACTTCCTCGCCATCTTCGCGTCCAACCTCGACGAGTTCTTCATGGTGCGCGTCGCCGGCCTCAAGCGCCGCATCGCCACCGGCGTCGCCACGCGCTCCGCCTCCGGGCTGCAGCCCCGCGAGGTCCTGGAGCTGATCTGGACCCGCTCGCGCGAACTCATGGCCCGGCATGCCGCCTGCTACCAGCAGGACGTCGCCCCCGCCCTCGCCGACGAGGGCATCCACCTGATCCGCTGGCCCGAGCTCACCGAGAAGGAGCAGGCCCGCCTCTTCACCCTGTTCCGGCAGCAGATCTTCCCGGTCCTCACCCCGCTCGCCGTGGACCCCGCGCACCCCTTCCCGTACATCTCCGGCCTCTCCCTGAACCTGGCCGTGGTCGTACGCAATCCGGTCAGCGGCCACCGCCACTTCGCCCGCGTCAAGGTGCCCCCGCTGCTCTCCCGCTTCCTGGAGGCCTCCCCCGAGCGGTACGTCCCGCTGGAGGACGTCATCGCCGCGCACCTGGAGGAGCTCTTCCCCGGCATGGAGGTGCTGGCCCACCACATGTTCCGGGTGACCCGGAACGAGGACCTGGAGGTCGAGGAGGACGACGCCGAGAACCTGCTCCAGGCCCTGGAGAAGGAGCTGCTGCGCCGCCGCTTCGGCCCGCCGGTCCGCCTGGAGGTCGAGGAGTCCATCGACCCGTACGTCCTCGACCTGCTCGTCCGCGAGCTCAAGGTCTCCGACGCCGAGGTCTACCCGCTGCCCGGCCCGCTCGACCTCACCGGCCTCTTCGGCATCGCCTCCCTCGACCGGCCCGAGCTGAAGTACCCCAAGTTCGTCGCCGGCACCCACCGGGACCTCGCCGAGGTCGAATCCGCCTCCGCGCCCGACATCTTCATGGCGCTGCGCGAGCGGGACGTGCTGCTGCACCACCCGTACGACTCCTTCTCCACCTCCGTCCAGGCCTTCCTGGAACAGGCCGCCGCCGACCCGGACGTCCTCGCGATCAAGCAGACGCTGTACCGGACCTCCGGCAAGTCGCCGATCGTCGACGCGCTGATCGACGCCGCCGAGTCCGGCAAGCAGGTCCTCGTCCTCGTCGAGATCAAGGCCCGCTTCGACGAGCAGGCCAACATCAAGTGGGCGCGGAAGCTGGAGGAGGCCGGCTGCCACGTCGTCTACGGGCTCGTCGGCCTGAAGACGCACTGCAAGCTGTCACTGGTCGTCCGCCAGGAGGGCGAGACCCTGCGCCGCTACTCGCACGTCGGCACCGGCAACTACCATCCGAAGACCGCCCGGCTCTACGAGGACCTCGGCCTGCTCACCGCCGACCCGCAGGTCGGCGCGGACCTCTCCGACCTGTTCAACCGGCTCTCCGGCTACTCCCGCCGCGAGACCTACCGCCGGCTGCTCACCGCCCCGAAGTCCCTGCGCGACGGGCTGGTATCCCGGATCCACAAGGAGATCGCCCACCACCGCGCGGGCCGCCCCGCGTACGTCCGGATCAAGGTCAACTCGATGGTCGACGAGGCGATCATCGACGCCTGCTACCGGGCCTCGCAGGCGGGCGTCCCGGTCGACATCTGGGTCCGCGGCATCTGCGCGATCCGCCCCGGTGTCGCCGGCCTCTCCGAGAACATCCGGGTCCGCTCGATCCTCGGCCGCTTCCTGGAGCACTCCCGGATCTTCGCCTTCGGCAACGGCGGCGAGCCCGAGGTCTGGCTGGGCAGCGCCGACATGATGCACCGCAACCTGGACCGGCGGATCGAGGCCCTGGTCCGGGTCTCCGACCCGGCCCACCGGGCGGCCCTGACCCGGCTCCTGGAGACCGGAATGTCCGACACCACCTCCTCCTGGCACCTCGGCCCGGACGGGAACTGGACGCGGCACGCGACCGACCCGGAGGGCCAGCCGCTGCGGCACGTCCAGGAGATGCTCATCGACGCGCGGAGGCGCCGGCGTGCACAACCCTGACCACCATTCCGTCTCCACGGGCGTCACGGCGGGAGAGGTCCTCTCCCCCTACCTCCAGGCGCGGGCCGGAGACTTCCTGCGCGGACTGCGCCTGCACACCGAGAGCGGCGCGGACACGACGGGCTCGGAGGAGGCCGCCCGGTCCCTCCGGGCGGCCGCCCGCCGCATCAGCGGGACCCTGCACACCTTCCGGCCGCTCCTCGACGCCGCCTGGGCCGACCAGCTGCGCACGGAGCTCGCCTGGCTGTCGGGAACGCTCGCCCTGGAGCACGCCTGCACCTCCCGGCTCGTCCGGCTGGTGGACGCGCTGTCCCGCCTGTCGAGCGGCGGCGGGCCGGTGCCCGCCGCGCGGGGCGTCACCGACGGGCCGGGGCTCACGGTCGGTGCCGCCCGCGCGGGCGCCCTGCTCGAACGCCAGCTCACCCTGGCCCGTACGCGGGCCCACTCGGCGGCCCTCCAGGCGCTGGGCTCCTCCCGCTTCCACGCGGTCGCGGACGCCGTCGCGCTCCTCGCCTCCGAGGTACCGCTGGGGCCCGCGGGGGCGGCCCCGGCGATCGAGGTCCTCGACGCGCCGGCCACCGTCGTCGAGCGCCGGCTCGCGGAGGCCGTCGCCGGTCTGCCGCTGGCCCGCGCGGCCCACCCGTACAACGCGGACGCCCTCGCGCTCGCGGCCGGCGAGGTCCAGGACGCGCCCTGGCACCAGACCCGGCTCCTGCTACGCCTCCACCGGTACGCCTGCGAGGTCCTGCACGGCACCGACCCGGACCCGGTCCTCTACGAGTCCGGCCGCGCCCTCGACCGGCACCGCGACGCCTCCGAGGCCGCCACCGCGGCCGCCACGGCGGCCCGCACCCCCCGGATCGCCCCGGCCACCGCGTACGCCCTCGGCGTCCTCCACGCGGACCAACGCCACGAGGTCGAGGCCGCCAGGTACGCCTTCCAGCGCGCCTGGCAACGCACGACGGCGCCGGTCCCGTGATCCTCGCGGCGGGGTGCGTCCTGTGGCGCCCCGCTCCGTCGGGCCAGGGCATCGAGATCGCCCTGGTCCACCGGCCCAAGTACGGAGACTGGTCACACCCGAAGGGCAAGCTGAAGCGCGGCGAGACCATCGAGGAGTGCGCGGTCCGAGAGGTACGGGAGGAAACCGGCCACTCCTGCGCCCTGGGCCCGCGTCTCCCCACGGCCCGCTACCTGGCGAACGGCCGCCCGAAGGTGGTCACGTACTGGTCGGCCCGCGCGCTCGGGGGCGCTTTCACGCCGAGCACGGAGGTCGACCGCATGGCCTGGCTCCCCCCGGAAGAGGCCCGGGCCCGCCTGACGCAGCCGCGGGACCGCGACCTCCTGGACGCGATGCTGACGTTGACGAGCTGACCCCGCCGACGACGACCCCGCCGATGCCGAGAACAGCCTCGCGACGGGGTCACCGCGGCGCCCGCCGAAGGGCCCCGCACCGCGCCTTCCGGCACGGTTCACTTCCCGTTCACTCTCCCCCGTCGGCCGCTTCACCTGATCTGCCTAATTTCGGCCGTACAAGGTGCACAAGCACAGCGCTGCACCCACAACCCCGACACACGCCGCCGTAAACGTTCAGGACACCCGGTCCACGGCAGGCGGCTTCTGGAAGGAACACCCGAAAGTGAAGCTTTCGCGCATGAACGGGCTTCGCGCCTCCGCGATCGGTGCCCTCGTCGTGTCCGGCGCCCTCGTCCTGTCGGCGTGTGGTTCGGACAACAACAGCGGCGCCACCCCGAACGGGGACAAGACCTCCGCCGCCGCGTCGAACATCAAGTGCGAGGGCGCCAAGGGCCAGCTCCTCGCCGCGGGCTCCTCCGCGCAGAAGAACGCCATGGACCTCTGGGTCAAGAACTTCCAGGCCGCCTGCGACGGTGTCGAGGTCAACTACCAGGCCATCGGCTCCGGCGGCGGTATCACCAAGTTCAACCAGGGCCAGGTCGCCTTCGCGGGCTCCGACTCCGCCCTGAAGGAGGAAGAGGTCGCCGAGTCGGCGAAGATCTGCAAGACCGGCAAGGGCGTCAACCTGCCCATGGTCGGTGGCCCCATCGCCATCGGCTACAAGCTGGACGGCGTGGACAACCTGGTCCTGGACGCCCCCACCATCGCCAAGATCTTCAACACCGACATCAAGAAGTGGAACGACCCGGCGATCGCCAAGCTGAACCCGGGCGTCAAGCTGCCGGACAGCAACATCCAGGCGTTCCACCGCTCCGACGAGTCGGGCACCACCCAGAACCTGGGCAAGTACCTCTCCACCGCCGCCCCGGCCGAGTGGAAGCACGACCCGAAGTCGAAGTCGTGGCCCGCCCCGGGTGGCCAGGCCGCCAACGGCTCCTCCGGTGTCGCCACCGCGGTCAAGGACGCCGAGGGCTCCATCGGCTACTTCGAGCTCTCCTACGCGACCGCCAACAAGATCTCCACGGTCTCCGTCAACACCGGTGCCGCCGCTCCGGTCGCCGCGACCACGGAGAACGCCTCGAAGGCCATCGCCGCCGCCAAGGTCAAGGGCACGGGCAGCGACATGGCCCTCTCCCTCGACTACGCGACCAAGGCCGAGGGCGCCTACCCGCTCGTCCTGGTCACCTACCAGATCGCCTGCGACAAGGGGAACAAGGCGGAGACCCTGCCGACCCTGAAGGCGTTCCTGAACTACGCGATCAGCGAGGACGGCCAGAAGGTCCTGTCCGACGCCGGTTACGCCCCGATGCCGGCCGAGATCGCGACCAAGGTCCGCGAGATCGTCCCCACCCTGTCCTGATCCCCGGCCGGGTCCGGTCCGTCAGCCACCACCGACGGACCGGCCCCGGCATCCGGTGCACCGCCGCCAGGAGCCCGTACAGCCGTACGACTCCGCAGACCGGAGAGTCAGAATGGTTACGACAACCACACCACCCATAGAAAAGGGCCGGCGCGCCAAGGGCGCCGCCCGTCCCGGAGACCGGGTCTTCCTCGGTCTGTCCCGCGGATCCGGCATCACGCTCCTCGTGATCATGGCCGCGATCGCGGGCTTCCTCACCTACCGCGCGATCCTCGCGATCTCGCAGGACTCCACGAACTTCTTCACCACCTTCGAGTGGAACCCGGCCGGCAGCCCGCCCGTCTTCGGCATCGCCGTCCTGGCGTTCGGCACGGTCGTCTCGTCGATCATCGCCATGGTCATCGCCGTGCCGGTCGCGATCGGCATCGCGCTGTTCATCTCGCACTACGCCCCGCGCAAGCTGGCCAAGCCGCTCGCGTACGTGGTCGACCTGCTCGCCGCCGTGCCCAGCATCATCTACGGCCTCTGGGGCGCGATCTTCCTGGTCCCGTACCTGGACGGCCTCAACAAGTGGCTCGACGAGTACTTCGGCTGGACCTACATCTTCGACAAGGCCAGCGACGGCGTCGCCCGCAACATGTTCACCGTGGGCATCCTGCTGGCGATCATGATCCTGCCGATCATCACCAACGTGACCCGCGAGGTCTTCCTCCAGGTCCCGAAGATGCACGAAGAGGCCGCCCTCGCCCTCGGCGCCACGCGCTGGGAGGTCATCCGGATGTCGGTCCTCCCCTTCGGCCGCTCCGGCATCATCTCCGCCTCGATGCTGGGCCTCGGCCGTGCGCTCGGCGAGACGATGGCCGTGGCCGTCGTGCTCTCGCCCAGCTTCGTCCTCTCGGGCCACCTGCTCGACCCGGGCGGCGGCACCTTCGCCCAGAACATCGCTGCGAAGTTCAACGAGGCCAACGAGTTCGGCCGTGACGCGCTGATCGCCTCCGGCCTGGTCCTCTTCGTCATCACCCTGCTGGTCAACGGCGCGGCCCGGTGGATCATCGCCCGCCGCAAGGAGTACTCGGGGGCCAACGCATGAGCCACGCCATACAGGACCGTCCGCCCGTGAAGAGCGTCGTCACCCACGACCCGCTCAAGCACGCCCGGCTCCCCCGCTGGACCCCGTTCGCCATCGCCATAGGGTCGATCGCCGCCGCCGTCGGCCTCGGTCTCGCGGCCGGCTGGCACAGCCGCATCCAGTGGGGCCTGATCGCCGCGCTGTTCTTCGTCCTCGCGACGTACGCGATCACCACCAAGGTCGAGGGCTCCCGCCAGGCCAAGGACCGGGTCGCGACCAGCCTCGTCTGGGTCTGCTTCATCCTGGCCGTGGTCCCGCTGCTCTCCCTCGCGTGGGTCACCGTCAGCAAGGGCATGGAAGTCCTCGACCCGTACTTCCTCAGCCACTCGATGAACGGCGTCCTCGACGCCGAGGCCGGCGGCGGTGTCTACCACGCGCTGCTCGGCACCATCGAGCAGGTCCTCATCGCGACCCTGATCGCCGCGCCGATCGGCCTGCTGACCGCGGTCTACCTCGTCGAGTACGGCGGCGGGAAGCTCGCCCAGGCCGTCACCTTCTTCGTCGACGTCATGACGGGCATCCCGTCGATCGTCGCGGGCCTCTTCATCCTCGCCACCTGGAATCTGATGCTGGGCTTCGGGCCCTCCGGATTCGCCGGCGCGATGGCCCTCGCGATCCTGATGATGCCGGTCGTGGTCCGCTCCACCGAGGAGATGCTCAAGCTCGTCCCGAACGAGCTGCGCGAGGCCTCCCTCGCACTCGGCATCCCGAAGTGGCGCACGATCCTGAAGGTGGTCCTGCCCACCGCGATCGGCGGCATCACCACGGGCGTCATGCTCGCGGTCGCCCGCATCACCGGTGAGACGGCCCCCGTCCTGCTCCTCGTGTTCGGTACGAAGCTCATCAACCCGAACCCCTTCGAAGGCGCCCAGTCCTCCCTGCCGCTCTACGTGTACGAGCAGTACGCGGTCGGCACCGACGCAGCCGTGTCCCGTGCCTGGGCCGCAGCGCTCGTCCTGATCGCCTTCGTCATGATCCTCAACCTGGTGGCCCGCGGCATCGCCCGCTGGAAGGCCCCGAAGACCGGCCGCTGACCGCGGTCACTCTGGAAGTGAATTGATATGGCCAAGCGAATCGACGTCAGCGGCCTCTCCGCCTACTACGGCGCCCACAAGGCGATCGACGACATCTCCATGACCGTCGAGCCCCGCTCGGTGACGGCCTTCATCGGCCCCTCCGGCTGTGGCAAGTCCACGTTCCTGCGCACCCTGAACCGTATGCACGAGGTCACCCCCGGTGGCCGCGTCGAGGGCAAGGTGATGCTGGACGACGAGAACCTGTACGGCTCCCACGTCGACCCGGTCGCGGTGCGCCGCACGGTCGGCATGGTGTTCCAGCGCCCGAACCCGTTCCCGACGATGTCGATCTTCGACAACGTGGCGGCGGGCCTGCGGCTGAACGGCTCGTACAAGAAGTCCCAGCTCAACGACATCGTCGAGCGCTCCCTCAAGGGCGCGAACCTCTGGAACGAGGTCAAGGACCGCCTGAACAAGCCGGGCTCCGGCCTCTCCGGCGGTCAGCAGCAGCGACTGTGCATCGCCCGCGCGATCGCGGTCGAGCCGGACGTCCTGCTCATGGACGAGCCCTGCTCGGCCCTGGACCCGATCTCGACGCTGGCGATCGAGGACCTGATCGGCGAGCTGAAGGAGCGCTTCACGATCGTCATCGTGACGCACAACATGCAGCAGGCCGCCCGCGTCTCGGACCGCACGGCGTTCTTCAACCTCTCGGCCGTGGGCCAGCCCGGCAAGCTGATCGAGCTGGACGACACCGAGCGCATCTTCTCCAACCCGAGCGTCCAGGCGACCGAGGACTACATCTCCGGCCGCTTCGGATAGCCCACAGACCATGCGGCTCCGCCGCGTGGCGTCCTGCGGTGCTGCATGGCGGTGCCACCGCAGACGAAAGGGCCCCGCGACCCCGCCAGGGGGGCCGGGGCGCCCCATTTGGTAGGGCGGGTTTGGGGCTAGGTGGGGCGGGGTGGGCGCAACCCCCGGCCCCGCGGCCCCGCGGGGGCCGCCCCCCCCCCGCCCGCGCGGCCGCCGCCGCCCCCCGGGCCCCCCCCCCCCCCCCC
>NZ_JBHWBS010000005.1:144551-165398 GCF_042735655.1 Streptomyces sp. NPDC059567
CCCGCGCGGGGGCGGGGGGGGCGGAGGGGGGCGCCGCCGGGGGCCCCCCCCACCCGCCGCGGCCGGCCCCCCCGCCGCGCCCCCCGCCCCCCGACCATTTTCGTACGACGTGTTGGGCAATCGTTGCGCCGGGTGGGCACAACCCACGGGACCGGCGCCCCTTCAGGACCGCCCACCCCAAGGGCCGCCGTAACGCGTCAGCCGAAGAACAGCTGCACCACGTAGAAGCTCGCCGCCGCGACCAGCGCCGCCGCCGGCATCGTGATGAACCAGCCCAGGATGATGTTCTTCGCGACACCCCACCGCACCGCGTTCACCCGCTTCGTCGCCCCCACGCCCATGATCGCGGACGTGATGACGTGCGTCGTGGAGATCGGCGCGTGGAAGAGGAACGCCGAGCCGAACATGATCGACGCGCCCGTCGTCTCCGCCGCGAACCCCTGCGGCGGGTCGAGCTCGATGATCTTCCGGCCGAGCGTCCGCATGATCCGCCAGCCACCCGCGTACGTACCGAGCGACAGCATCACCGCGCATGCGATCTTCACCCACACCGGGATGTCGTCGCCCGACTGCTGCACATCCGCGATGACCAGGGCCATCACCACGATGCCCATCGTCTTCTGCGCGTCCTGCAGACCGTGGCCGAGCGCCATGCCCGCCGCCGACACCGTCTGCGCGATACGGAAGCCGCGCTTGGCCTTGTGCGGGTTCGCCTTGCGGAACATCCACATGATCGCGCACATGACCAGGTAACCGGCGATCAGACCGACGACCGGCGAGATGAACATCGGGATGACGACCTTGTCGAGCACGCCACCCCAGATGACCTCCGTACCGCCGGCCAGCGCCGCGCCCACCATGCCGCCGAACAGCGCATGCGAGGAGGAGGACGGCAGACCGAAGTACCAGGTCACCAGGTTCCAGATGATCGCGCCGACCAGCGCGGCGAAGAGGATGCCCATCCCCTTGTCACCGTGCGGCGTCTCGATCAGGCCTTCACTGACGGTCTTCGCGACCCCGCTGCCGAGGAAGGCACCGGCGAGGTTCATCACCGCCGCCATCGCCAGCGCCGCCCGCGGGGTCAGCGCCCGGGTCGACACGGAGGTGGCGATGGCATTGGCCGAGTCGTGGAAGCCGTTCGTATACGTGAAGCCGAGCGCGACACCGATGGTCACGATCAGCGCAAAGGTGTCCACGAAGCCTCAGGACTCCTTGACCGCGATGGTCTCCACCGTGTTCGCCACATGCTCGAAGGCGTCGGCCGCCTCTTCCAGCACATCCACGATCTGCTTGAGCTTCAGCACCTCGATGGCGTCGTACTTGCCGTTGAAGAGATGGGCCAGCAGCTTGCGGTGGATCTGGTCGGCCTGGTTCTCGAGCCGGTTGACCTCGATCCAGTACTCGGTGAGGTTGGCCATCGTCCGCAGGTTCGGCATGGCCTCGGCGGTCAGCACGGCCGCGCGGGACAGCACCTCGATCTGCTGCTCGACACCCTTGGGGAGCTCTTCGACGTTGTAGAGGACGACCAGGTCGACGGCCTCCTCCATGAAGTCCATGATGTCGTCGAGGGAGGAAGCGAGGGAGTAGATGTCCTCGCGGTCGAACGGCGTGATGAAGGAGGAGTTCAGCTGGTGGAAGATCGCGTGGGTGGCGTCGTCACCGGCGTGTTCCGCTGCCCGCATCCGCTCTGCGATCTCGGCCCGGGCGGACATGTCCGCTCCGAGCAGTTCCATCAGGAGCTTCGAGCCCGTGACGATGTTGTCCGCGGACGCGGCGAACATGTCATAGAAGCTCGTCTCCCTGGGGGTCAGACGAAATCGCACGTGGGGTCCTCGGGGTGCTGGGTTGGGTCAGGCTGATGCTAGGCGCATCATCCGGCCACGGCTAACCGGCGTCCCTTCAGTGTCGCCCATCAGGCACAGTGATCTGCACGGGCCCCCGCCCGGATCGGCGGGGATCGGTACCATATACCCACGAGGGGTATACACACCCTTTCTGGACAACGGGAGGACGCGATGACGACCACCGAGGCGGCCGAGGTCACCCCCGAGCCCGTCGGGGCCGCGGAGCCCGCCGACCACGACCACGGCGTGCACGGCTACCACAAGCAGAAGGACGAGCACCTCAAGCGGCTGCGCCGGATCGAGGGCCAGATCCGCGGTCTGCAGCGGATGGTCGACGAGGACACGTACTGCATCGACATACTCACCCAGGTCTCGGCCTCCACGAAGGCCCTGCAGTCCTTCGCGCTCCAGCTCCTGGAGGAGCACCTGCGCCACTGCGTCGCCGACGCCGCGATGAAGGGCGGCGACGAGATCGACGCCAAGATCGAGGAGGCCACGAAGGCCATCGCGCGGATGATGCGTACCTGAGAGCCCGGGGCCGGGCAACCGCCCGCCCCGGCCGCTCGGCGGCAAGGCCCGATCGACGGAGCCCCATCAGCGGTGGACGGCCGGGCGGCGGCCGGTCAGCCGCAGCGGGTCAGCAGCGGTCGGCTCGCTCCGTCGCCACCCGCAGCACCTCGTCGATACGGTCCGCGCTGAGCCGCTCCCCGTCGGCGGCCGATGCCGCGATGATCAGTTCGCCGCACAGCTCGATCTCGGCGAGAGCGACGCAGTCCTGGTCAGTGGGCACTGTCGCGGTACTGGGCGGAGCCACGCGCATTCACCTCTTCCTGCCGGCGTCGGTCTCCCAGCGTAGGGAGCGCGCCACGCACCGCGCATGACACGTCCGGACCATTTGGGAATGGCCTGCGCGCGACCCCCGCTACACCTCGATCTTCCCGGCGTAGATGTCCTTCCGGTCCGGCAGCCGTACGTCGACGGCGGCACCGAACCCGTACAGCAGCGTCGTCGACGCGACGGCGACCGTACGCCCGTGGTTGGCGAAGCTGAACTGGTGGCGCACCTTGCGCAGCCGGCCCTCGTGGTCGAGGTACGCGTCGAAGGGCACGGTGTCCTTGGCGAACCCTTTCGCCGCGGCGGCAAGCGCCCCGCGCACCTGCGGCGAGGCGGCGCGGGCGGCCACGGCGATGTCCGTGACCCCGCGGTAGTGGCTGACTTTCACCCCCGCCAGATCGACCTCGCCGACGTAGGTCACCTTCTGCGCGCCGCGCAGCAGCTCGGCGGCGGCGGCCGGGTCGGTGGCCCCGCCGGTGACGAGGTTGCCGTCGTCGAGGGTGGTGGTGTCCACCCGTACCCACTTGTCGGCGGGGACGCCGGCGCCGCGGTTCTTCATGTAGAGGGCGCCGGGTGCGAGCAGCTCGGTGATGGGCCGGTGCTTGGAGGCCCCGGCGGCGTCCTTGGGCAGCACGACCTGGAGGCGTCCGATGCGGCGGCGGAAGTCGTACCCGCCCTCGCCCCTGATGGTCACCCGGGTCCCGCCGGCCGCCATCTCCATGCTGGTGCTCGCCTTGGATGTCCCGGCCCGGGTGAGGACCTCGACGGCGCCCCGTACGGTCTTCGTCGGATCGCCGCTCGGCTTGGAGTCCTCGGGGGCGGAGCACCCGCCCGTGGCCACCGCGCCGACCAGGGCCGCCGCGACGGCGAGGGAGCCGCCCCCACGCCCGTACCGCTGCACCACCATCGCCTGCCAACCCCCAACGCCGTACCGCTGCTTGTCCGGGACCCGCCCGACCCGCCTAACGACGGTCCCGGGCCACCCGTCACGCGCAGTACGGTGGATCCGTGCATCAGCAGGCCCCGCATCACACGACCACGACGGAACGCGGCTCCTTCGCGGTAGCCCGCTGCAGCTGCGGCTGGTCGGGCCCGGCGCGCAGATCGCGGGAGAAGGCCCGGTCGGACGCGGAGACCCACACGGTGGAGGAGAGCCGGCACACGGCCTAGCGGGGCGCCACGGCCCCGGCCGGCACCTTGACTGGCCGCGCCGTCCCTGACGGAACCGTCCCGGACGACACCGTCCCCGGCCGCATCACCCCGGCCCGGCCGCCTACGCGGCCAGGTCGTTCTCCCCCGACCCGATGCGCGGCTCGGGGATGTCCAGCGCCTCCGGCTGCGGGCAGCGCTTCGCGGCGTTCCGGGACCGGACCAGCCAGGCGCCGTGCCGGGAGCGGGCGACGGCGGAGACGACCGGGGTCAGCAGGGCGTGGGCGACGGGTGCGAGGAGCAGGGTCACCGCCGTACCGAGGGCGAAGCCGCCGATGACGTCGGTCGGGTAGTGCACGCCCATGTAGACGCGGCAGAAGCCCTCGGCGAAGGCGAGCGCGATGGCGGCGAGGCCGAACTTCCGGTGCGCGACGAAGATCCCGACACCGATCGCCATCGCCATGGTGGAGTGGTCGCTGACGAAGGAGAAGTCGGTCTTGCCGTCGACGAGGACCTCGAGGCCCTGATGGTCGTTGAACGGCCGGGGTCGCTCGACGAACCCCCTGATCGGGATGTTGATCAGCAGTGCGACACCCGCGGCGAGCGGCGCCCAGACGAGACCCGTGACGGCGGAGACCGAGTCGGTCAGCGTGCCGCGCCGGCGGACGCTCCACCAGCACCAGAGCGCGACGAGGACGAGGCCGAGCATGATCCCGTACTCGCCGACGAACTCCATGACACGGTCGAACCACGGCGGGGCTTCCCGCGCCAGCCCGTTGATGTCTCTGAGCAGGCTGACATCGGGGTTCGAACCATCCGATGCGAGTTCAGCCATGTGCTGCGGCCCCTTGCCTTGTCACGTGAGTCGACCGTGGGCGGTCGCATCAGGGAACGAACCGCCTGAGGCGTGCGTTCCGCTCTTCCTCGACGATCACGATGACGTTACCGAAGAGTGACACGTCATCGCAGCTCAGGGCCTGTGCTTTACGGAGAGTTCCGGCCATGTCCGACAGTTCGTCAGGTCTGCGGCAGGTGTGTCGGCAGCGCGGACGCGCCCTCCTTGGTGACCCGCGTCGCCCCGAAGTAGTCGGGGGTGTCCATCTTGGTGAAGCGGATCACGGCCCCGGTGCGCGGGGCGTCGATCATGTAGCCGCCGCCGACGTAGATGCCGACGTGCCTGATGGCACGGGAGTTCGTCAGATCGTCGGAGAAGAAGACGAGGTCCCCGGGGAGCAGTTCGGCCCGGGACGGATGCGGCCCCGCGTTGTACTGGTCGTTCGCGACACGCGGCAGCTCGACACCGACGGTCCGGTACGCGGCCTGTGTCAGCCCGGAGCAATCGAATCGGCCATTCTGCGCGGCCGTTCCCGTACCGCCCCAGAGATAGGGCGTACCGAGCTTCTGCTGCGCGAAATTGATCGCCCCGGCGGCCTGCCGCGAGGGTTCGACCCGACCGAGGGGCCGCGCGAAGCTCTTCTCCAGGGAGCGGATGATCCTCACGTAGTTCTGCGTCTCGCTGATGCGCGGCACTCCGCCGGACTTTATGACCCGGTACGCCCCCGCGTTGTACGCGGCGAGCATGTTGTTCGTCGCGTCGCCCGGCACGTCCTTCACATAGCCGGCGAGCTCACAGTCGTACGAGGCGGCGGACGGGATCGCGTCGGCGGGGTCCCAGACGTCCCGGTCGCCGTCCTTGTCACCGTCGATGCCGTGACCGGCCCAGGTGCCAGGGATGAACTGGGCGATGCCCATGGCGTTGGCGGGCGAGACGATCCGCGGGTTCCAGCCGCTCTCCTGGTAGAGCTGCGCGGCGAGCAGGGCGGGGTTGATGGCGGGGCAGAGGTTCCCCCACTTCTGCACCAGCCCCTGGTACGCGGCCGGCACGGCCCCCTTGGCGAGCCCGACGGTGCCGTTCTTGGCGTCGCCCGCACCACCGAGGAGTCCGGCGGCGGCGGAGTACGTCCCGACGACGAGCAGCACGACGAAGCTGAGACACACCCCGAAGACACCGCCGGCCACCAGCCACGCCTTGCCGGCCTTGCCCGCCTTACGCACCGTCAACCACCCCTCGGCTCCTGGCAGTACGCCCCGCGACAGTCTAGGCGGCGGGGGGCCGCACGGGGGCGTTCCGTGACGCGCCGCTCACGCGCCGATCGGCTGGTCGGCCGAAGGCGGGCGCCGCATACGCGCTGATCGGGTGGCGGATACGCACGCGCGCCGGTCGCGCACCGATCGGTGGTCGATCGACTGCGCGCTCATCGGGGCCGCGGTTGAGTACGCGTACTCAACCGCCCCGGACCGGCGCGCCGTAACGTCGCGCCCATGACGCCGAGCACCACTCCCGCACCAGCACCAGCACCCGCACCCGCACCACGGAGCCGCTTCCGGACCCTGGTGCTCGGAGCGCTCGCCGCCGTCACCGCCGTCACCGCCACCGCGTGCTCCGTACTGCCCGGCAGGGAGTACCCGACCGTCGACCCCAGCACCGTCGTCACACGGGTCCAGGCGCGGTCCCAGTGGGCCTACGACGCGATGGACCTGCCGGCCGCGACCCCCGTGAAGGGCGGCACGGTCACCACCGTCCACAGCTGCTACGAGCGGTGGGCCATCGACCGGGTGGACCTCGACGTCGCCTCGTTCGCGTTCGACTGGTCCGTGCCCGACATCCGGACCGACGAGGCCCGCGCCGCCGACCGGCGGCTGCGCGAGGCGTTCACCAAGGCCGGCTGGAAGCTCGCGTACGACCGCGACCGTCAGGGCAAGGGTTCGCTGTCCCTCGGCTTCCGCTTCGAGGACCCCGCGACGGGCGACATGTTCGACCTCGCGTGGCACGACACGACGGAGACCCTCTTCTTCGACTCGTACACGCCCTGCGCCCAGCTGCCCGAGGAGTACCTCTCCGGCTCCTGGCACAGCGCCGAGTGGAGCCCGCGCACCGGCGCCTGACCAGGGCCCGCCACCACCCCAAGAGTGCAACAACGACAGTCATTGCCCGGAGTCACCCTCCGTGATACACAGAGTGACCATACGCTTCTTCGTATAGAAACCGGCCACACCGTCGCAGGTCAAGACGGCCAGATCGGTCATGTGTGCGGGGATCGGGTAAAGAGAGCCGTCAAGCCGTCACACGCGGGCGGTTTCATCAGCGAAGATAGGGCGATGACCCATGCCATCAGGCAGGGGCGACGAACTACCCAACAGGGGCGGTGAGTTACATGTACCTGGCGGCCGAGAAGGGCGACATCACCACCATCATCGGTGGAATCGCCCCGAACTGGGGGCCTTTCGGGAGCCTGGGCAATGAAGCCAAGGTGATGATCGAGGTCGTGATGGCCGTGGCCATCCTGCTCTGCCTCGGCATCGCCATCTGGGGTGCGGCGAAGCAGCGCATCGGCGCGACCGCCCTCAGGGACACGTTCAGCGCCGAGCAGGGCAAGGGCCTGATCGTGGCGGGGCTTACCGGGGTCTTCATCATCGGATCACTGGGGACGCTGTTCACGATCGTGTACGGGATGGCCGTCTAACCACCGAGGTCGGTTGCTTTCCTGATGTCCAGTCACCACACGGTTGAGAGGGCGTGCTTGCCATGAGCCTCGGCGACGACAACGACGGCTTCGGCGGCTCGGGCCAGACCCGCACGCGCCTCCCCGAGGGCGGCACCGGCGACGTCTACGGCGGCGCCCGCCGCCCACCGGCCCGCAGCTCGCGCTCGCTCATCACGGTCGTGGGCGTGGTGGTCCTGCTGATCGCCGCGATCGCCTTCGCCAACAGAGGCAACGGCGACGACACGGAGACGACGGGCGCCGCCCAGGGCAAGGCGACCGGCTCGGACGCCCCGACAGCAGCGACGGGCGTCCGCCCCGTGACGGGCAAGAACGCCCAGATCCCGACGGGCTTCGCCCGGGACGAGCAGGGGGCGCAGAGCGCGGCGGTGAATTACTCGGTGCCGCTCGGCTCCGCCGACATGTTCATCGCCAATCGCCGCCACGAGATCGTCAACTCGGTCTACTCACCCGATGCTGCCGCCGAACGCGGCGACGATCTGGACAAGGTCTACTCCGACAAGGGGTTCCTTGCCCGCATCGGGCTGCGCGAGGACGGAACGGCTCCGAGCGGGCTGACTTTCATCTCCCGGGTGATCCCGGTGGGCTCGAAGACCGAGAGCTACACCAGAGACCGGGCGACAGTCGCGGTCTGGTACTCATCACTGTTCGGCATGGCTGGCGAAGGGTCCAAGAGCCCCGTGTCCGAGAGTTGGTACACGACCACCTACCAGCTGCAGTGGGTCAATGGCGACTGGAAAGTGACGGACTTCGATCAGAAGGACGGCCCGGTTCCGGTTGGTCGTGACCAGAGGGCCTCCGGCGCGGAGGAGATGGCCGACGCCGTCGACAAGTTCGGGGGGTTCACCTATGCCCGGTAAGCGTCCGCCTCGCGCACTCACCATCGTCGCTGCGGCCACGGCAGCACAGACCTCACTGGTGCTTCTGGGAAGCCGTGCCTTCGCGGCACCGACGCCGACGCCGAGTCCAAGCACGAGCAACGACCCGTGCGACCTTATTCGCGGCCCCGCCCGCGACTACTGCAACAACGGCGAACCAGCTCGCACCGGCACCGCCCCCGACCCCACCACCGCCCTGGACCCCCTCTCCTCCCTCGCCCGCGGCTGCGCCGACGCCGCCGTCGCCATCGTCGACAAGCTCTCCCAGGCCGTCAAAGAGACCGCCGACGTCGACTTCACCAACCTCGAGTTCCTCGGCCGCTACGCCGTCGTCTTCGCCGCCGCCACCGTCCTCACCCTCCTCCTCTGGCTCCTCGCCGTCGCCAAGCGCGCCGTCCGCGGCGTCCCCCTCACCACCGCGATCTCCGAGGCCATCGGCTTCCTCTGGCTGACCGTCCTCGCCTCCGCCTTCACCCCGCTGATCCTCTACACCGTCGTCAACGCCACCGACGCCGTCACCGAGGTCATCGCCTCCGGCACCGGCCAGCAGACCGACGCCTTCTTCGGCAGCTTCAAGGAGGCGCTGCAGAAGGGCGACAGCATCGGCGGCGGGCCGATCATGCTGATCATCGTCTCGCTGGTCAGCATCCTCGCCGCCGGCGTGCTCTACCTCGAACTGTTCCTGCGCGCCGTCCTGCTCTACGTCGGCGCCCTCCTCGGCGTCGTCGTCTACTCCGGGCTCGTCGACAAGAACATGTGGGGCCACGTACGCCGCTGGGCCGGGATCATGATCGCGGTGATCCTCGTCAAGCCGGTCATCGTCATCGTCCTCGGCCTCGCCGGAGCTCTCTCCTCCGGGACCGGGCCCGACTCGTTCTCCGCCGTCGTCTCCGGGCTCGCGATCATCCTGCTCGCCATCTTCGCCTCCGGGATGATCTACCGCTTCGTCCCCGGCTTCGGCGACGAGATCGTCGCCTCCCGCAACAACCGCCTCCACCGCGCCGGCGAGAACGCCGCCGCCGCCGTCATCACCTCCCCCGCCTCCCTCGTCTCCCAGGGCATCAAGACCCACAGCGCCCGCGGCGACGGCGGAGGCAACACCTCCAACGGCTCCAACAACGCCCCGCGCCCCGCCAACCCCCTCTCGGGCGGCGTCGCCGCCCACAGCAGCCGCGGGGGCTCGGCCGGGGGCGGCGGCGGATCTGTCCCCTCCGCCGCACCCCCGCCGCGTAGCAGCAGCAGCCCCACATCGGGCACCCCGCACAGCAACCGCAACAACACAGGAAGCACTGGAGGTGGAGGGCGTTGACGACCCAGTCCCAGCCGGTCACGCCCCGCCGTACGTATCTCATCGGCCGCGCCCGGCCGAACGCGATCGTCGGCAAGAACCGCGAAACCGGCGAGATCGCCCTGATCATCGCCGGTGCGTTCCTCGGCATGATGAGCGGACTCCTCGTCCCCGTCCTCACCCTGCGGATCGTGCTGCTCACCGGCTTCCCGATGCTGGCACTGGCCGCCGTGTACGTCCCGTACAAGCACCGCACGTTCTACAAATGGTTTGAAATCAACCGCAGCTACAAGCGGAGCCTGAAGCGCGGCACCGCCTACCGCTCCGCGGCCGCCGAAGCCGGCACCCGGCTCGACGGCCGCGAGGTCGAGATCGGCCCGCCGCCCGGCATCGGCCGGATCAACTGGCTCTCCGCCCCCTTCGGCCCCGACGAGATCGCCGTCCTCCTCCACGCCGACCGCCGCACCGTCACCGCCGCCATCGAGATCGAGGGCCCCGGCGTCGGCCTGCGCGACAGCGAGGACCAGGAAGCGCTGGTGGACCGTTTCGGCACGCTCCTGAAGCACGTCGCCAACGGGGACGGCTTCGTCACCCGTCTCCAGATGCTCGCCCGCACCCTCCCCGCCGATCCCGACGCCCACGCCAAGGACGTCGCCCAGCGCGGCGACACCCATGCCCCCGGCTGGCTCCAGGAGTCGTACGAACAGCTCCAGTCGATGGTCTCCACCTCCAGCGAGCAGCACCGCGCCTACCTCGTGGCCTGCATGCACTACACCCGCGAACTCGCCGCCGAGGCCAACGCCATGGCCCGCGCCGCCCGCCACACCTCCGGCGCCCGCAAGCTCGACCGCGACGGCGGCCTCGCCGTCGTCATGGCCCGCGAGCTCACCGACATCTGCGCCCGCCTCGCCGAGGCCGACATCCGCGTACGCCAGCCCCTCGGCCAGTCCCGGCTCGCCTCCCTCGTGCACTCCATGTACGACCCGGACCACCCCATCGACCACATCCAGGCCATGACGAAACGAAACGCTTGGCCCGCCGAACTCGACGCCATGGAGCCCACCTACCTCCAGGCCAAGACGCGCGAGTCCTCCACCCGCGCCCCCTGGTGCCACGCCACCGCCTGGGTGAAGGAGTGGCCGATGACCCCCGTCGGCGTCAACTTCCTCGCCCCGCTGCTCGTCCACACCCCGGACGTGATCCGTACGGTCGCCGTGACCATGGACCTCGAACCCACCGAGGTCGCCATCGAGCGGATGCTCACCGAGAAGACCAACGACGAGGCCGAGGCCTCCCGACAGGCCAAGATGAACCGCACGGTCGACCCGCGCGACATCGCCGCACACGGCCGCCTCGACCAGCGCGGCGAAGACCTCGCCAGCGGTGCCGCGGGCGTCAACCTCGTCGGGTACATCACCGTGTCGTCGCGCTCGCCCGAGGCCCTGGCCAGGGACAAGCGCACGATCAGGGCCTCCGCCGGCAAGTCGTACCTGAAGCTGGAGTGGTGCGACCGCGAGCACCACCGGGCCTTCGTGAACACGCTTCCGTTCGCCACCGGCATCCGCCGCTAAAGGGGCCAGACCGATGCGAGATCCACTCTCCGCCCTCACCGATGCCTTCACGTCCTTCGTCTTCGGCAAGGTGGAGACGACACGTCTGCCCGTCCGTACCTCCACCGGCCAGGCCCAGGCCGTCTATCTGCCCACCGCCGCCCCCGGCCTCGGCGACTCCGGCGTGATCATCGGCCGCGAGGTCTACAGCGGCAAGGGCTACATCTACGACCCGTTCCAGCTGTACGGCCAGCAGCTCCCGGCCCCCCACTGGCTGGTCCTCGGCGAGTCCGGCAACGGCAAGTCCGCGCTGGAGAAGACGTACGTCCTGCGGCAGTTGCGGTTCCGCGACCGCCAGGTCGTCGTCCTCGACGCCCAGGGCGAGGACGGCGTCGGCGAATGGAACCTCATCGCGCAGGAGCTGGGGATAACCCCCATCCGCCTCGACCCGATGGTCGCCGTCGACGCCGGCATCCGCCTCAACCCGCTCGACCCGTCGATCACCACGACCGGGCAGCTCGCCCTGCTCCGTACGATCATCGAGGTCGCGATGGGCCACGGCCTGGACGAGCGCTCCGGCTTCGCGCTCAAGGTCGCCCACGCGTACGTCAACGAGCACATCACCGACCGCCAGCCGATCCTCACCGACATCGTCGAGCAGCTCCGCCATCCGGAGGCGGAGTCGGCCGAGGCGATGAACGTCGACATAGACGATGTACGCGCCTGGGGCCTGGACGTCGCGCTCGTCCTGGACCGGCTGGTCGACGGCGACCTGCGCGGCATGTTCGACGGCCCGACGACCGTCGGCATCGACCTCGACGCGCCGCTCATCGTCTTCGACCTGTCCCACATCGACCGGAACTCCATCGCCATGCCGATCCTCATGGCGATCGTCGGCGTATGGCTGGAGCACACCTGGATCCGCCCCGACCGGAAGAAGCGCATCTTCCTGGTCGAGGAGGCCTGGCACATCATCAACAGCCCGTTCGTGGCCCAGCTGTTCCAGCGCCTGCTGAAGTTCGGCCGACGGCTCGGTCTGTCCTTCGTCGCGGTCGTCCACCACCTCTCGGACGTCGTCGACGGGGCGGCGGCCCGGGAGGCCGCGGCCATCCTCAAGATGGCCTCCACCAGGACCATTTACGCCCAGAAAGCCGACGAGGCCAGGGCGACGGGACGGGTGCTCGGCCTACCGAGGTGGGCGGTCGAGATCATCCCGACACTCACCCCCGGCATCGCCGTCTGGGACGTCAACGGCAACGTGCAGGTCGTGAAACACCTCATCACCGAGAAGGAACGGCCGCTCGTCTACACCGACCGCGCCATGACCGAGTCGTCCGTCGACCCGTCCCTCGACCCGGAACTGGAATGGGAGACGGAACAGCGCGCCACCCTCATCGAGCAGCAGCTGAACGACCCCTCGCAGTCGACGGTGGCATGAGATGTCGAAGGACCGTCAGGAGAGACAGCAAGGAGGAATCCCGGACGGGCTCGTCCTCGGCCTCGTCGGCTTCGTCCTCGGCCTGACCGTGCTCGTCTGGACCGCGACCGGCCTGGCCGCCCTGCTCTCCAAGGGCGCCTGGCCGGCCGGGGTCACCTTCACCAGCACGCCGATGGCCGTACGCGCCCTGATCGGCGACCCGCAGGACCTGCCGGGCGCATGGCCCGACACCCCGGCGGGCGAGCTGTCGGGGTACGGGCTGTTCTGGGGACTGCTCATCGGCGAACTGATGGTGCTGGTGGTCCTCACGGTGTTCGCGGTGGGGACGCTGGCCCGCTGGAGAGCGGTACGGGCGGGCAGACGGGCGGCCTACGGTACGGCGGCGACGGCCGCGCCCCAGGTCCAGGCCCAAGCCCCGGTCCAAGCCCAGGCCCCGGTCGCGCAGCCGGTCGCACCACCGGTGCCACAGCCGGTCGCCACCGCGGCAGACACCCTCGTCCAGCCCACCGTCCCACCGACAACCCCCGCAACAGCCCCCACCCCCCAGACCGTCGTCCCGTCCCCCCGCACGCCCCGCCTGCTCTACGGCACCCCCGCCACCCGCCGCCCCGCCGCGCTCCAGGCCGTCCAGGACGCCGAGGGCCCCGTCCTCGTCGTCACCTCGGACCCCACCGTCTGGGCCGACACCAAGGACGCCCGCGGCAAGCTCGGCCCCGTCCTCGTCTACGACCCCGGCCACCTCTGCGACACGCCCGCCCGCCTCCACTGGTCCCCGTCCGCCGGCTGCGAGGACCCGGCCACGGCCCAGGAGCGGGCGGTCGCGCTGCTCGCCCCCGTACGCCCGCCGTCCCGTCTGGACGCCGCGGTGGCCGACACCGCGGAAACGCTCCTGCGCTGCTGGCTGCACGCCGCCGCCCTGGACGACCGCCCCTTCAAACAGGTCCACCGCTGGGCCCAGGGCGCAGGAGCCCACGAGCCCGTACGGATCCTCCGCACCCACCCCAAGGCTGCTTCGGGTCATGCCGGACTCCTGGAGTCCGCTCTCACCGCGCATCCGGAACGGCGTGAGATCGCACAAGAGTTGACCGCACGTGCGCTCTCCGCGCTCTCGTCGATCCACATCAGGGACGCCTGCACCCCGAATCGAACGGATTCGCTGACGCTGGAATCTTTCGTCGCCGAAGGGGGCACCCTCTATGTGGTCGGTGAAACCATCGAGGACCCGCGCACCCGCCCCGGCGCGATGCCCCTGCTCACCGCCCTCACCGCAAGCGTGGTCGAGCACGGCCGCCGCATGGCCGCACGGTCATCCGACGGTCGGCTCGACCCACCACTGACGCTCGTCCTCGACGACGTCGCCGCAGTGGCTCCCCTTCCCCGGCTCCCGGAGCTGCTGGCAAGCGGCCAGGACCAGGGCCTGCCGACCCTGGTCCTGCTCCGCTCCCAGGAACAGGCCCGAGCCCGCTGGCCGGAGCCCCTGCCCCAGCTCTAGGGATCGAGCAGGCCGGTGCGTCACGAGCCGAGCAGTGAGTTCAGCGAGGCGGCCCTGCGGTACTTCTCCGGCGCGTAGTGCCGCAACGCCTCGTCGAGCCGCTCCAGTTCCGGCTGAGCCACATCGGGCCCGAGGAACGGCAGCGCGGTGAAGATGCCCGGACGGCCGGGCTCCTTGAAGAAACCGGGCTTGGGGCGGCCGGGCTTCGGCACCACGAGCACCACGCCGCGCACCTGGGAGTTCCGTCCCGATCGGAGTCCCAACGTGAACGTGTCGATGTCGTCCCATGCCGTGTTCCAGCGCCGCTTGCCGTACTCGAAACCGCAGCCCCAGGAGTTCACCCACACCACGCTCTCGGGCAGCGGCTCCTGCTCGCCCATGACATGGCCGACGATCAGCAGGACGGCCCCGGCGACGATCCCGAGGATCGGCCCCACCGAGAACCCCGAGTTGGCGGCGATGATGACCGACAGCATGGCGAGGACGATGCCGGCGCCCTCGTAACCCCAGCCCTTCTTCGCCTCGCCGGGCCTCCGGGCGACGACGGTCCGCACCTCCACCCGGCGGGCGACGGCCGGCCGCCGGGAGTTCGCACCGGAGCTCGTGCCGGAGCTCGCACCGGAGTCCGCCGTGGAGCCCGCCCTGGACCGGCGGGGCTCAGGCGTCGGCTGCGGCTGGACCCGGGTCCGGCCCGCAGCGGCTCCGCCACCGGCACCGACCCCGCCGCCACTGACCAGCTCCAGCAGCTCCGACGCCGAGGGCCGCCGCTCCGGCTCCTTGGTCAGGCATACGCTCACCAGCCCCCGCAGCCCCTCCGGAACCCGGTCGAGCCGCGGCACGTCGTGCACCACCCGGTACAGCAGCGCCGGGACGCTCCCCACCCCGAACGGGCCTTCCCCCGTCGCCGCGAACGCCAGGACCGCGCCCAGCGAGAACATGTCGCTCGGAGGCCCCACCCGCCCGCCCGAAGCCTGTTCGGGGCTCATGAACCCGGGCGTTCCGATCACCAGACCCGTGCCGGTCAGCGTCGTCCCGCCCTCCGCCGCCTTCGAGATGCCGAAGTCGATGACCCGCGGCCCCTCGCCCGTCACCAGCACGTTCGACGGCTTCAGGTCACGGTGCACCAGACCCGCCCGATGGATGGCCTCCAGCGCCTCGGCGAGACCGGCGGCCAGGCTCCGTAACTCCGCCTCCGCCATGGGGCCTCGGTCCACGACCAGCTGTCCGAGGTCGGGCGCCTCGATGTAGGCGCTGGCGACCCACGGCTCCGCCGCGTCCGGATCGCTGTCCACCACCGGCGCCGTCCAGAAGCCGCCCACCGTCCGAGCCGCCTCGATCTCGCGGCGGAAACGCTGCCGAAAGCCCGGATCGGCGGCGAGCTGGGGCCGTACGACCTTCACCGCCACCCGCCGGCCACTCACCGACTGGCCCAGGAAGACCTGCCCCATCCCGCCTTCGCCGAGCCGCGCCGTCAGACGGTACGCACCGATCACCGCCGGGTCGCCCGGCCTCAACTCCTGCACGATTCCCCCGAGTCCGCTGGAGTCACCAGCTTCTCAGGAGCGGGCCCGCCGGAGCCAGGCCTCAACGCCGAACCCCGGAGCCCAACCCGGCACCGAACCTCGGCGCTACGCCGCCGGCCGCCGGATCTCGTACTCCAGCTCGTGCGCGGAGTCGTCACCCGGCACCGCCACCCGGTCGCCCGTCGCCTCGAACCCGAAGCGGCGGTAGAACGCGGCGGCCCGCGCGTTCTCCTCGTGCACATACAGCCGCACCCGCCGCACCGCCGGCTCCGGCAGCGACCAGGACCACTCCACACCCGCCCGGAACAGCGCCTCGGTCACACCCGTAGCGCGGGCCTCCGGACGTACGTACACGCCCACGATGTGCGTCTGGTCGACCTTCGCCGCCTCACCGAACCGCACCTCGTCCGAAGGTCGCTCCACCAGCACCGAGATCGTGCCCGCCCAGCTCCCGTCCGGAGCCTCGGCCACGAACTGACGGACACTCGTCCCGCTCTCGGACGCGCCCTCCGCCCGCTCCTGCCAGAACGAGTCGGGCCGCGCGGAGGCCGCCTCGTGGGTGTCCAGGAAGGCGATGCTCGCCACCGGGTCCTGGAGGGCGGCGAGACGGATCTCCCGGGTCTTCTCCCATTCGTCGGCGCGGATGACACGTATCAAGTAGTCCATGACCGCGATCCTCGCCGCCGCACACCGCCCCCGACAAGCTCTTTCTCCCCGTCGTACCCCGGTACTACGTCACACGCCCCGCTCCCGCCCACGGTCGGACGATCCGCCGCCGCCCGCTCCGTAGCGTCGTGAACATGATCCGAGCAGAAGAACTCACCAAGCGGTACGGCGCCAGGACCGTCGTCCAGGACCTCGGCTTCACCGTCCGCCCCGGCACCGTCACCGGCTTCCTCGGCCCCAACGGCGCCGGCAAGTCCACCACCATGCGGATGCTCCTCGGCCTCGACGCCCCCACCCGCGGCCGCTCCACCATCGGCGGCCGCGCCTACGCCGGCCACCCCGCACCCCTCACCCAGGTCGGCGCGCTCCTCGAAGCCCGCTCGATCCACCCCGGCCGCTCCGCCTTCCACCACCTCATGGCACTCGCCCACACCCACGGCATCCCGCGCTCCCGCGTCGAGCACGTCCTCGGCCTCACCGGCCTCACCGAGGTCGCCCGCCGCCGCGTCAAGGGCTTCTCGCTCGGCATGGGCCAGCGCCTCGGCATCGCCGCCGCGCTGCTCGGCGACCCGGAGACGGTCGTCCTCGACGAGCCGGTCAACGGCCTCGACCCCGAGGGCGTGCTGTGGATCCGTACGCTCCTCAAGTCCCTCGCCGCCGAAGGCCGTACGGTCCTGGTCTCCTCCCACCTGATGAGCGAGATGGCCCTGACGGCCGACCACCTGATCGTCATCGGCAAGGGCCGGCTCCTCGCGGACACCACCGTCGACGCGCTCGTACGGGAGTCCGGCGGCGCCTCGGTCAAGGTCGTCACCCCCGACGCGGACCGCCTCAGCACCCTCCTCCCGCAGGCACACGTCGTCACGGAGGCCGCCGACACCCTCCGCGTCACCGGCGTCGAAGCGGCGGACATCGGCCGCGCGGCCGCCGCCCACGGCGTCCCGCTCTTCGAACTCACCCCGCAGACCGCCTCGCTGGAGCAGGCGTTCATGGACCTCACCCACGACTCGGTCGAGTACCAGGGAGCCGCAGCATGAGCACCACGACCACGATCACGTACCGCGTCACCCCCACCCGCGTCCTGCGCTCCGAATGGCACAAGCTGTGGACGGTCCGGTCGACCTGGATCACCGTCCTCGCCTCGGTCGCCTTCCTCCTCGGCGTCGGCATCCTCATGGGCGCCACCTACACCTCCGACGGCGGCGACTCCGACGTCGACACGGTCGTCCTCAGCCTCTACGGCTCCCAGCTCGGCGGGATCTGCCTCGCCGTCCTCGGCATCCTCGTCACCGCGGGCGAGTACTCCACCGGCCTGATCAGAGCCTCGATGACCGCCGTTCCGCGCCGCACACCGGTTCTGTGGGCGAAGGCCACCGTCTTCACGACCGTCGTCTTCACGGTCTCCTTCGTCACCGCCCTGATCACCTTCCTCGCCGCGCAGATCTTCCTCTCCGACACCGACCAGGCGGCCTCCCTCACCGACGACGGAGTCCTGGCGGCCATCGCGGGCAACGCCGCCGGCGTCACCCTGCTCAGTCTCATCGCCCTCGGTCTCGGCGCCACGCTGCGCTCGGTGGCGGGCGGCATCGGGGCCTTCATCGGCGGCGTCCTGATCCTCCCCGAGGTCCTCGGAATGCTCCCGTACGACGCCGTCGAGACCGCCATCACGTACTTCCCCACCCAGGCCGCCGGGGTCCTCGGCTCCGCCGGCCCGATGCCGAACGCCGCCTCCCCCGGCGGCGCGCTGCTCGCCCTGTGCCTGTGGGCCGCGGCAACCCTGATCGTCCCGGCGCTGTTGCTCAAGCGCCGAGACGTATGAGGATGAGCGGATGATCACGGAGAAGCGGCCCGGCACCGAGGAGGAACCCCTCAGCCGGTACCTCCAGCGACAGACCCAGCGCGCACGGGCCTTCGACGCCCGCCGCCCTCAGGTCTGGGACGGACTGCTCACCGCCTTCTGGACGGGGGCCGCCCTGATCGACGCGGCGGGAGGCTGGCGCAACATCGCCCGCGACCCGTCCGTACCGGTCTGGCTGGTCCTCGCCCTGAGCCTGGCCCTCTCCGTCCCCCTCCTGTGGCGCCGCCGCCGGCCCATGGCCGTCCTCGCCGTGATGGCATGCGCCTCCCTCCTCAGCAGCTGGACCGGCGCCTTCCTCCAGGCCGGCTTCCTCCAGGCCGTCGCCGTCTTCCACATCGCCCTCCGGCTGCCCCTGCGCATGCTCCTGTGGCCGCTCGCGGTCATCACGCCGCCTCTGGTGGTGGGCGCGATCCGGTTCCCGGAGGACAGTTGGGACCAGCAGGTCGTCCCCACCCTGTGGGCGTACGCGGTGGTCGCCCTGCTCGGCATCGCGGTCCGCTCCCGCCAGGACTACACCGCCGCCCTCGTCGACCGGACCCTTCGCCTCGAGGTCGAACGCGACCAGCAGGCCCAGCTGGCGGCGGCGGCCGAACGCACCCGGATCGCCCGCGAGATGCACGACATCATCGGCCACAACCTCTCGGTCATCACCGGCCTCGCGGACGGCGGCAAGTACGCCGCCGCGAAGAGCCCCGAGCGCGCCGCCGAGGCCCTCGACGCCATCGGCACGACCAGCCGCCAGGCCCTCGCCGAACTCCGCCGCCTCCTGCGCGGAGAGGCCGTACGCGACCCACAACCCACCCTGGCCGACCTGGACGCGCTGATCGCCGGGGTACGGAAGGCGGGCCTGCCGGTACGATTGGACAGCCACGGCGACGCCCAACCCCTGGCGACAGGCGCACAGCTGACGGTCTACCGGGTCATCCAGGAGGCTCTGACGAACACCCTCAAGCACGCGGGAACGGGGGCCGAGGCAACCGTCCTCCTCTCGTACGGGCAGGAGGAGTTGACGGTCGAGGTGACGGACACGGACGGCCGGGGAAGCGGCATCATCGGCACCGGCCAGGGAGTTACGGGTATGCGCGAGCGCGCCGCCCTCTACGACGGCACACTCGAAGCGGGCCCGCTGCCGACCGGCGGCTGGCGCGTACGACTCCGACTCCCGCTGGAGGATTCCCGCTCGTGACGACGGTGCTGATCGCGGACGACCAGGCGATGCAACGCTTCGGCTTCCGCATGTTGCTGGAGAGCCAGGACGACATGACGGCCGTCGGCGAGGCCCCGAACGGCAGCGAGGCGATCCGCATGGTGGAGCGGTACCACCCCGACGTCGTCCTGATGGACATCCGTATGCCGGGCCTCGACGGCATCGAGGCCACACGCCGTATCGTCGCCACCGGCGCCCGCACCCGCGTCCTGATCGTCACGACCTTCGACCTCGACGAGTACGCCTACGAAGGGCTCCGCGCCGGCGCCAGCGGCTTCCTGGTGAAGGACGCCCAGCCGGAGGAGCTCCTGTCGGGCATCCGCGCGGTGGCCGCCGGCGACGCGGTGGTGGCCCCCAGCCTCACCCGCCGCCTCCTGGACGCGTACATCCACCACCTCCCGACCACCCCGGGCCGGCCCCGCGAGGACCCCCGCGTCGCAGCCCTCACGGACCGGGAACGCGAGATCCTCACGGTCATCGCCCAGGGCTGGACGAACACGGAGATCGCCGAACGCCTCCACCTCGCGGAGTCGACGGTGAAGACCCACGTGAGCCGCATCCTGTCGAAAACGGGCGCGCGGGACCGCGTCCAGGCGGTCATCCTGGCGTACGACACCCAGCTGGTGGCGCCGGGTCAGTGATAGGCGTTCAACGGCATCAGGTCGAGATCGAAGCCGAAGGGCCCCGGAATACGGATGGCCTCCCCGAACTTACGGTCGGTACGGGTGTGGTACCTGTCGTGGTTGGGCTCGGAGAACAACGTGACTGTGGAATCACGGGCGTCGACGATCAGGTACAGCGGAATCTGCATCACCGCGTAGTCCGCGAGCTTGGCCACCCAGTCGTTCTCCGGGTTGGAGGGCGAGACGATCTCGACGGCAATGAGAGCGAGATCCGCCGCAGCGGTGTTTCCTTCGCCCTCCATGACCTCGTCGGGCAGGTAGCTGAGGTCCGGGTTCCGGAGCTTCGCCGCGTAGGGCGATCCAAGGTCGGTGTTCTCAGTCGGTACGTAGCCGGCCGGGCAATGCGCATCGAACTGGCGGCGCAGGTGGAACAGGTTGCGCTGGTGGATCATCGTGGGCGCCGCCTGCATGATGATCGTGCCGTCGGTGTACTCCACCTTCACCCCCTTGGGGGCGATCCGCTGAGCTTCTTCGAGGAGGGGGAGGTGCTGCGGGTCGATCACTGTGTCCTCCAGAGGGATGGCCCGACTAGAGTACCCAAACGCAGAAAAGCCCCGCACCATAAGGTGCGGGGCTTTCCCACAATGATTGTTCGGCGGCGTCCTACTCTCCCACAGGGTCCCCCCTGCAGTACCATCGGCGCTGAAAGGCTTAGCTTCCGGGTTCGGAATGTAACCGGGCGTTTCCCTAACGCTATGACCACCGAAACACTATGAAGTTGACCAACCGGGCATAAACACAGTCGTTACTTCAGAACTAACACAGTGGACGCGAGCAACTGAGGACAAGCCCTCGGCCTATTAGTACCGGTCAGCTCCACCCATTACTGGGCTTCCACATCCGGCCTATCAACCCAGTCGTCTACTGGGAGCCT
>NZ_JBHWBS010000006.1:0-47126 GCF_042735655.1 Streptomyces sp. NPDC059567
GCGCGGCGACCGGAAGCTCCGGCCACGGCGCCGAGACGCCGGGGCGTCCGGAGCCGGGGCGTCCTCACTTCTTGCGCCCGCTCAGCAGGAAGCCGATCCCGACACCGACCACCATGCCGATGCCGATGATCCACCACAGGTCGAAGGAGCCGGAGTCCCCGTCCCCTTCGCTCGGCGAAGCGCTCGCGGACGGCATGCTCTGCGGCGCGGGGCCGGTGGCGTTCAGCTCCTTGACGAGGTCGGTCGAGCCGAAGGCACGCGGGTCGACACCCATCGCGTTCGCGGCGAAGACCAGCTGCGCCCAGGCGGCCGGGCCGCTCTCCCTGGCCCAGGTCGCGGAGTTCTGCTGCAGCCAGGTCAGCGCCCCGGTCGCCTCCTTGGTGGCGCCGGTCGCGGCGAGCGCGACGACGGCGTCGGCGGTGTTGCCGAAGTCGGGCAGCTCGGTCGGGTCGGTGGCGCCGGGCATCGGCGGGGTGTTCAGGTGACCGGTCCGCGCGAGCGCGCCGGCCAGATAGGAGGAGCCGTTGAGCGCGGCCCGCTCGGCGGTGGGCTTCGGCAGGTCCTTGCAGGTCGGGGACTGCGCGGGCTTCACACCGCCGGCGGTGATGCCCTTGCCGAGACCGGCGATGGTGGCGGCCGCGGTGGCGTCGGCGTTCGCGAACAGCCGCCCGTCCTTGTCCGGCTGGTACGCGAAGGCACCCGGGCCGTCCTTCGTGGAACAGGGGGTCGCGAAGGTGAGCAGCGCGTCGTACGGCGTCCGGCCCTCGACCGACTTCACCTCGCCCGGCTTGTCGCCCAGGGCGGCGAGCGCGCTGACCACGATGGAGGTCGAGTTGGCGTCGCTGGGGCTGCCGGGGTTGTAGCCCCAGCCGCCGTCCTTGTTCTGGATGCCCTTCAGCCAGCCCGAGCCCGCCTTGACTGCCTTGGACACCGCCTCCGGGTCGGCGCTCTGCGCCCGCACGGCGGTGAGGGCGTGGAGGGCGACGGCCGTGGCGTTGGTGTCCAGCATCGTGGCCGGGGTGCACGGCTTGGCGGGGTCCGGCCGGTACGAGGAGAACGCGCCGCTCTCGCACTGCTGCCCCTTCAGCCAGGTCACGGCCTGCTCGGAGGGCTGCACACCACTGATCCGCTGCGCGATGAAGGCGACCGACTGGCGCCAGACACCGTCGTACGTCGGGTCCTTCGTGCCGTAGAGACCGGCGGGGATCACCGGTGCGGGCGTGGGGGTCGGAGAGGGCGCGGCGGACGCGGCGGGGGCCAGCGCGGTGCAGAGCACGGCGGCGGTGGCGAACGCGGCGGCGCCGCGGCGGACGGTGGTCATGCGTGCTGGCCTCTCCTGCGGCCGGGCACCGGCACGCACAAGGCACCAGGCTCGGCTCCGTATTCCTCGACGGTGCCGGCGGTCACGTCCCGACGGGGCATTCCGACTCACCGTCGACGGCTTGAGGCGACGGTTCACGGTTGCGGGTCAGTGCCGGAATTGCACCGGCTTCCCCCCGTACGGGCATGATGACGACTTGCACACTCTACCGGCCCGTACACCTTGCGACCGGTGGGTGCGAGGCGCCTCACACGGAGCCTGCACGGGCCCCCGGAGGCTGTGCCATGCTGACTGCTGCTCACGTGACCGCTGTTCACGTGTGCGACGTGGACGGCGTCTCACGGGGGTGGGCTGAATGCGGCCGTTGACCGAGACCGATCCGCGCCGGGTCGGGGCGTACCGGTTGCTGTACCGCCTGGGGGAAGGCGGCATGGGCTGCGTCTACCTGGGCCGCTCGCCGGGCGGGCGGACGGTCGCCCTCAAGGTCGTCCACGGCGCGCTGGCCGGTGACGCCGGCTTCCGCAAGCGGTTCGCCCGCGAGGTCAGGGCCGCCCAGTCGTTACGGGGAGCGGGGACGGTGCCCGTCCTGGACGCCGACCCCGAGGCGACGGTGCCCTGGCTGGCCACCGCATACGTCCCCGGGCCCGCGCTCTCCGAGGCCGTGATCGCGCACGGGCCGCTGCCCCAGGACGCCTTGTGGCGACTTCTCTCCGGACTCGCCCACGCCCTCGACGGCGTGCACCGCGCGGGCCTGGTGCACCGGGACGTCAAACCGTCCAATGTCCTGCTCTCGCAGTCCGGACCCCTGCTCATCGACTTCGGCATCGCGCGTTCGGCCGACGAGACGGCGCTGACCGGGACGGGTCTCGTGGTCGGCTCGCCCGGCTACATGTCGCCCGAGCAGGCGGAGGGCAGGACCATCGGCTCGGCCGCGGACGTCTTCTCCCTCGGCGCGGTCCTCGCCTTCGCGGCGACCGGGCGCGGCCCGTTCGGCGGCGGATCGGTGGCCGAGCTGCTCTACCGGCTCGTGCACCACGAGCCGGACCTCGACGGGGTCGGGGGCCGCTTCGGGGAGCTCGCGCGGGAGTGTCTGGCCAAGCGGCCCGAGGACCGTCCGACGGTCGCCGAGCTCGCCGCGGTCGCCGACGGGCATCGGGCCGCGCAGGGGGCCTGGCTGCCGGCGCCGGTCGTCGCCGCCATCGCGCAGAAGGCGGAGGAGCTGCTCAACGCGGAGGCGGAGGAGGAGCCCGAGGCGGAACTGCTCACGGCGGCCGAGGTGCCGACGGCCGCGCCGGCGGAGGGGACGGAGTCGGCCCTGGAGGGGAAGGAGGCGGTCGTCGAAGGGAAGGAGGCGGTCACCACCGTCCTGCCCCCGCACACCCCGCCTCCCACGGCGGTCCTCCCGGGGCGCGCGAGGAGCAGGACCGGGACGGCGAGCGTGCCGCGCGCCCGGGCCGAGTCGGGACGCCCGCTCGCCCGCCTGCGTGCCGTCAAAGCCCTGACGACGGGGCTGGGCAGACCGCTGTACGGACTGTTCTTCCTGCTGCCGATGTTCGCCTTCCTCATCGGCGGGATCGACCTCATGGACCGGGCGGTCCGGTCCCCGTCGCTCTCGGACCAGCAGCAGGGCCCCTACCAGTGGGCGATGAACGACTGGTGGCGCGTCCCCGGCACGCTTCTCCTGTTCGCGGCGATGGTGGGTCTCCACCTCTACCGGCGGCGTCTGGTGACCGTTCCGCCCGGCAGGGTCCGGCTGTGGGCGGCCGGGGTCGGCGTCTACTGGATCGCGCTGTGCGTGGTGACGACCCTGCACGTCCTGTGGTTCGTGTTCGTGTACAACGGCACGGACTACGACGGCGGCGAGCCCTTCCTGATGTGGGTCGCTGTCCCCGTGATCATCCTCGGCGGCGGCACCGCTCCGTTGATCCTGGTGATGTCCTGCATCCGGATCGCCAAGGCCTGATCCCGCCTCCGCACATGAACGTCAGACCGCCACGTACGCCACCGGGTCGGTGCCCTCCGCGGCCTCCGCCCGGCCCAGCTTCACCAGGCGTCGCACATGGGCCTCGGCCTCGCTGACCGCGATGTTCCTGGAGCCGTACGGGATCTGCTCCCAGGGCCTGTTCCACTCCATGCGCTCGGCGAGCTGCCACGGCGTGAGCGGGGTGGCCAGCAGGCCGAGGAGCCCGGTCAGCCGCTCCTCGTGGTGGTCGAGCAGCTCCCGTACCCGGCCGGCCGCGTCCGCGAAGGCGTACTGGTGGGCGGGGAGCACCTCGGCGACGCCGAGCCTGCCGATCCGCTCCAGGGAGTCCAGGTAGTCGCCCAGCGGGTCGGTGACGGTGGCATCGTCCGGGTCCTCGTACAGACCGATGTGCGGGGAGATCCCGGGCAGCAGATGGTCGCCGGAGAAGAGCCGGCCGTGGCCGGGCAGCCGGGCGGGGTGCTCCTCCTCCAGGTGGAGGCAGACATGGCCGGGGGTGTGGCCGGGGGTCCAGATCGCGCGCAGTCGCCGTCCGGCGAGGTCGAGGAGCTCACCGGGGACGATCTCGCGGTCGGGGACGGCCGAGCGGAGTCCGGGCAGCGTCCGGGTCCGGCCGCCCGAGCGGGCGGCGAGGAGCGGGGCGATGTGTTCCTCGGGGGCGCCGACGGTGGTCAGTTTGCGGGCGAGGTACTCCAGCCAGGTGGCGGGCTCGGACTCGCGGGTGCGGCGGACGACGGCGGTGTCGGCGGCGTGCATCGCGATCCACGCGCCGGACGCCTCGCGGACCTGCCCCGACAGACCGTGGTGATCGGGGTGGTGGTGGGTGATGACCACCCCGTGGACGTCCCGTACGGAAGTGCCCAACGCGGCGAGACCGTCGGACAGTTCGGTCCAGGAGGCGGGGTCGTCCCAGCCGGTGTCGATCAGCACGGGGCCGCGATCGGTGTCGAGGACGTGGACCAGGGTGTGGCCGAGCGGGTTGTCGGGGATGGGGACCTGGATCGACCAGACGCCCCCGCCGTGTTCGGTCACCTGGCTCATGGGCCCTCATCTCTCAGCGACGGCAAGGCGCTTGCTCGACCTGGGGCCCACTATAACGAGAACTGACGATCCGTCAGAGTGTCCTGTGTCGCATTGACTTCGGCACGCATCCGGCCTGCGATCGGGCTGTCCCGCCGCGTGGCGCGCGGCCCCGCCGTTCAGCCGGGGGCGCCGAGGGTACGGACCTCGGGCTCGTGGCCGCAGGCCCGGAGGAAGGCGAGCGGACCTTCCGGGGAGACCGCGGTCGTCGCGTCGTTGCGCAGCGGATGGAAGAGCAGGAGCTTGTGCTCGGCCAACCGGGCATCCACGACCACCCGGATCGTTCCCGGGGCGGCGTTCATCAGGGCGAACGGGGATACCGCCCCGGGTGTCACGCCGAGGGCATCCGCGAGAGCCTCGGGGCGGGCGAAGGACAGCCGTCCCACGCCCCACTCGGCGGCCAGGGCCTTGAGGTCGACGGGGGTGTCCTCGTCCGCCACGAGCAGGACGAGCCGTTTCCGGCGGTCCCGGAGGAAGAGGTTCTTCGTGCCGCCGCCACCGAGCCGTGTCCCCAGACTCCGCGCCTGCTCGACGGTGAACACGGGAGCGTGCCGCTCGCTCGTCCAGGCGATGCCCAGCTCGTCCAACCGCGCCGACAGCACGGCTTCAGCCTGGTCCGGGTCGCGCATCGTCATCCCGCCATCTTCCTTCATGGGTGGCGGGGGCCTGGGCATTGCCCACGATAACTAGAACTGATATCAGTTCTGATACACAGTCAGAAACATCGCGGGTTCCGGGAGGCAGTCGGTCATGACCGAGCTTGTGGAGCACGGAAAGCTGTTCATCGGCGGGGAGTTGACCGATCCGCTCGGCGCCGACGTCATCGAGGTGATCTCGCCCCACACCGAGGAGGTCATCGGCCGGGTGCCGCATGCCTCCGAGGCCGATGTCGACCGGGCCGTCGCCGCCGCGCGCGCGGCCTTCGACCGCGGTCCCTGGCCCCGGATGAGCGTCGAGGAGCGGATCGAGGTCGTCACCCGCATCAAGGACGCCATCGCCGTACGCCACGAGGAGATCGCCCGCTCGATCAGCGCGCAGAACGGCTCCCCGTACTCCTGGAGCGTCCTCGCCCAGGCGCTCGGCGCGATGATGGTGTGGGACGCGGCCATCACCGTCGCGCGCGACTATCCGTACGAGACCCGCCGCGCCGGTGTCCTCGGGCCGATCCTCGTGCGGCGTGAGCCGGTGGGCGTGGTCGCGGCGGTCGTGCCGTGGAACGTCCCGCAGTTCACCGCCGCCGCCAAGCTCGGACCCGCGCTCCTCGCCGGCTGCACCGTGGTCCTCAAGCCGTCCCCCGAGTCCCCGCTGGACTCGTACATCCTCGCCGAGATCGCGACCGAGGCCGGGCTGCCGGAGGGCGTCCTTTCCATCCTGCCCGCCGACCGGGAGGTCAGCGAGTACCTGGTGGGGCACCCGGGCATCGACAAGGTCTCCTTCACCGGATCGGTCGCGGCCGGAAAGCGCGTGATGGAGGTCGCCTCCCGCAACCTCACCCGCGTCACCCTCGAACTCGGCGGCAAGTCCGCGGCCGTGATCCTGCCCGACGCCGACGTGGCGACGGCGGTCGCCGGCATCGTCCCGGCCGCCTGGATGAACAACGGCCAGGCGTGCGTCGCGCAGACCCGCATCCTCGCCCCGCGCAGCCGGTACGACGAGATCGCCGAGGCGTTCGCCGCCGCCGCGGGCGCGCTCGTGGTCGGCGACCCGCTCGACCCGGCGACCCAGGTCGGTCCGCTGGTGGCCAGGAGGCAGCAGCAGCGCTCGCTCGACTACATCGGGATCGGCCAGGCGGAAGGCGCCAAGATCCTTTCGGGCGGCGGCCGTCCGGCCGGCCTCGACCGCGGATGGTACGTCGAGCCGACCCTCTTCGGGGGCGTCGACAACACGATGCGGATCGCCCGCGAGGAGATCTTCGGGCCGGTCATCTGTCTCCTTCCGTACGGGGACGAGAGCGAGGCGCTCCGGATCGCCGACGACTCCGACTACGGGCTCAGCGGCAGCGTCTGGACCGGGGACGTGGAGCACGGCATCGACTTCGCCCGGCAGGTGCGGACGGGCACGTTCAACGTGAACACCTTCAGCCTGGACATGCTGGGGCCGTTCGGCGGCTACAAGAACTCCGGCCTGGGACGGGAGTTCGGCCCGGAGGGCTTCGGCGAGTACCTGGAGCACAAGATGATCCACCTGCCGGCCGGTTACGAGGGGCAGGGTGGCGCCTGATGGGCGACCGCTGGCACGTCGAGGTCGACCGGGGGGTGTGCATCGGCTCCGGCATGTGCGTGAACCACGCCCCGGACGGCTTCCGCCTCGACACGGCCCGGCAGTCCCACCCGCGCGAACCGGAGTCGGACGCGAACGAGAAGGTGCTCGCGGCGGCCGAGGGATGCCCGGTGGAGGCCATCCTGATCACCCTCCTCGACGGCGGGGAGCCGGTCTTCCCGCCCGAGGAGTGATGTCCCGGCATTCCGGGGCGTGTGTGACACTCCTCCGGCACACGGACGACAGGGGTGGGACACATGCGAAGGACCTGGCGGGCGACCGTCTGCGGGGCGGCGGCGATTCTGGCGATGTCGATGACGGGCTGCGGCGCGGCGGAGGAGGTCGGGCCGCCCGGGTCCTCTGCCTCGGCGTCCTCTCCGGGCAAGGGGTTCGGCAGGGCCGAGTCGCAGGCCGACATCGACGCGGCCACCTCCGCCGCCGGTCTGCCGGCGTCCGGACGGCCCGAGCCGCTGCCGTCCACCACCCCGGCCGGGGCCACGGAGAAGGACAGGCTCAAGGCGCGGGCCGCGGCCTGCTCGGCCCACTGGATGGGCGTCGGCCGGGAGGTGGGCGAAGGCGGCGATCCCCGGGCGAAGTTCGACGCCACCCTCGCCGAACTGAAGGAGCGTGGCTGGCGGGTGACGACGGACCGGCGCGCGGACGAGCTCGGGAAGGAGGGCGCCCTGGTCACCATCTGGCTCGAGAAGTCCGGCTGGTCGCTGATGGGCCGCCATGGCACGGGAGCGCTGGAGACGGTGTCCTTCCAGGCGACGGAGGACGCCTGCATGAACAAGTTCACCGAAGCGGAGTGGAAGTCGATGATGAGCGCCGACGAGTAGCGGTGTGGGCCGGAGGTGCTTCGGCCAACCGTTCTCACGTGCAAAAATCTTCACCTGATCACGGGGGCAACAGGCCCGCGTGCACCCAGGTTTGGGAGAGTCGTGCGCAAGGCGAAGTTGGTGGCCGCGGCCGCCGGTGTGGTGCTGCTGGTCGCGGGTTGCGGTGGCGAGGGCGGCTCGGGCAAGAACAAGGGCGGCTCGTCCTCCAGCACCTCCGGTTCCACCACCGGGGGTTCGGAGGCCGGCGGCGGCGACAGCCCGGACGCGGCCGCGGTGGAGAAGGAGATCGAGGCCGCCGCCACGGCGGCGGGCTTCATCCAGGACGCCTCGGGCGAGGACGTCCCGGCGGAGCTCAAGGACTGCATGGTCTCCTGGACGGCCGACACGAAGAAGGTCGCCGACCCGAAGAAGTCCTACGACGCCACGGTGAAGACGCTGTCCGGCGGCGGCTGGAAGGAAGGCCAGGGCACGGAGCAGGCCGGGTCCACCATCAAGACGCTGAACAAGGGCACCTGGTCGCTCAAGGCCAGCAACCACGGCGCCGCGGGCTTCTCGATCGTGATGTTCATCGGCACGGACAACACCGCGGCGTGCGAGGCGCTGTTCAAGGCCGACCTGGAGAAGAGCAAGAAGCCGTAACGGCTCACTCACACCGTCCCGCGGCCCTCCGGGGCCGCGGACGCGGTGGGCACGGGTCGCGCGGTCGCGGGCGCGTTCGGCGCGGTCAGGTCGATCAGCCGGCAGACCGTCTCGATGTCGATCTTCACCTGGGCGATGGAGGCCCGTCCCGACAGCCAGGTGATCAGAGCCGAGTGCCAGGTGTGCTCGATCACCCGCACCGCCGACAGCTGCTGCGGCGTCGGGTGCTCCAGACCCATCGCGTCCAGGATGATCGCCGTCGTCAGCCGCGAGACCGTGTCCACCTCGGGGCTCACGCTCCGGTCCGCGAACGTCAGCGCCCGCACCATCGCATCCGCCAACTGCGGCTCCCGCTGGAGCGCCCGGAAGGCCCGCATCAGCGTCTCCGCGACCCGCTCCGCCGAGCTCTCGCCCGCCGGCGGACGCTTCCGCAGGGTCGTGTGCATGTGCTGGAGCTGGTCCTGCATCGTCGCGACCAGCAGATGGATCTTGGAGGGGAAGTAGCGGTACAGCGTGCCGAGCGCCACCCCGGCCGCCTCGGCGACCTCACGCATCTGTACGGCGTCGAATCCGCCCCGCCCGGCGAGCTGCGCGCTGGCGTGCAGGATGCGGCGACGACGCGCCTCCTGGCGCTCTGTCAGGGGCGGCGAGGCGGGTCTGTCTTCCGACGTCATGAGGTCCCGTTCCGTGCGGTGGGGGAGCGACAGTATGGCGGGGCTCCGGCCGTGGCGCGAATCACCTGATCCGGCTCTTACGACGGGGCTACCTGCCGGTAGATTCTGTGCTCCTTGAACGATCAAGAACGATCAAGTCTGAAACTTGTTCTAGATTAGCGCGAGCGGTTACGCTCCCGCGAAACGCAAGCTCGAAGGGGGCCGCGAGTGACCGCTGAGGCCATAGAGGCAGGCCCCCGCCGGGGCACCGCCCCAGATGCCCCCACCGACGGTGACAGTCCGTTGCGGATCGCTCTCCTCACGTACAAGGGGAACCCGTTCTGCGGCGGCCAGGGCGTCTACGTCCGGCATCTCTCCCGCGAGCTCGCGCGCCTCGGGCACCACGTCGAGGTCATCGGCTCGCAGCCGTACCCCACCCTCGACGAGGGCGTCCCCCTCACCGAGATCGCCAGCCTCGACCTCTACCGCTCGCCGGACCCCTTCCGTACCCCGAAGCGGGACGAGTACCGCGACTGGATCGACGCGCTCGAGGTCGCCACCATGTGGACCGGCGGCTTCCCCGAGCCCCTCACCTTCTCCCTGCGCGCCCGGCGGATGCTCGCCGCCCGCCGCGGGGACTTCGACGTCGTCCACGACAACCAGACCCTCGGGTACGGGCTCCTCGGCGGCCCCAAGGCGCTCGGCGCCCCGCTCGTCACCACGATCCACCACCCCATCACCGTCGACCGGCAGCTCGAACTCGACGCCGCCGCCGACTGGAAGCGCCGCGCCTCCGTCCGCCGCTGGTACGCCTTCACCCGGATGCAGAAGCGGGTCGCCCGCCGCATGCCGTCCGTACTGACCGTCTCCGGCACCTCCCGGCAGGAGATCGTCGAGCACCTCGGCGTCCGCGACGACCGCATCCGCGTCGTCCACATCGGCGCCGACACCGAGCTGTGGTCCCCCGACCCGTCCGTGGCCGAGATCCCCGGCCGGATCGTCACCACCTCCAGCGCCGACGTCCCGCTCAAGGGCCTCATCCATCTCGTCGAGGCCCTCGCCAAGCTCCGTACCGAGAACCCGGCCGCCCACCTCGTCGTCGTCGGCAGGCGCGCCGAGGACGGGCCGGTCGCGCAGGCCATCGAACGGTACGGACTCGAGGACGCCGTCGAGTTCGTCAAGGGCATCTCGGACGCCGAGCTCGTCGACCTCGTGCGCTCCGCCCAGGTCTCCTGCGTGCCCTCGCTGTACGAGGGGTTCTCGCTGCCGGCCGCCGAGGCCATGGCCACCGGGACCCCCCTCGTCGCCACCACCGGCGGCGCGATCCCCGAGGTCGCCGGCCGTGACGGCGAGACCTGCCTGGCCGTGCCGCCCGGCGACGCGGGCGCCCTGGCGGCCGCCCTCGGCCGGGTGCTCGGCGACGCGGACCTGCGGGCCCGGCTGGGCGCCGCGGGGCGGGCCCGGGTCCTCGCCAACTTCACCTGGGCGCGGGCCGCCCAGGGCACCGCCGACCTGTACCGCGAGGCCATCGCCTCGCGGGGGAGCGCCGCCCGGCAGAGAGCCCGTACGTGACCGCCTTCCGGCGTCATCAGGGACCCGACGGGACCGCCCTCAGGTGACCGCCTCTCCGCTTCGCCGCCTCCACCCCCGCACCACCACCCATCCGGAAGGGCAGACCCCGTGCTGACCGTCGACTTCACCCGCTTCCCGCTCGCCCCCGGCGACCGCGTGCTCGACCTGGGCTGCGGTGCGGGCCGGCACGCCTTCGAGTGCTACCGGCGCGGCGCCCAGGTCGTGGCCCTCGACCAGAACGGCGAGGAGATCCGCGAGGTCGCCAAGTGGTTCGCGGCGATGAAGGAGGCCGGCGAGGCCCCGGCCGGCGCGACCGCCACCGCGATGGAGGGCGACGCGCTGAACCTGCCGTTCCCCGACGAGTCGTTCGACGTCGTGATCATCTCCGAGGTCATGGAGCACATCCCGGACGACAAGGGTGTCCTCGCCGAGATGGTCCGGGTGCTCAAGCCCGGCGGCCGGATCGCCGTCACCGTCCCGCGCTACGGCCCCGAGAAGATCTGCTGGGCGCTCTCCGACGCGTACCACGAGGTCGAGGGCGGCCACATCCGCATCTACAAGGCGGACGAGCTCCTGGCCAAGATGCGCCAGGCCGGCCTCAAGCCGTACGGCACCCACCACGCGCATGCGCTGCACTCGCCGTACTGGTGGCTGAAGTGCGCCTTCGGCGTGGACAACGACAAGGCGCTGCCGGTGCGGGCGTACCACAAGCTCCTGGTCTGGGACATCATGAAGAAGCCCGCCCTCACCCGGGTCGCCGAGCAGCTGCTCAACCCGGTCGTCGGCAAGAGCTTCGTGGCGTACGCGACCAAGCCGCACCTGCCCGTGGACGCCACGCGCACGGCGGACGCCAAGTGACCTCTCCCGAGCAGATCGCGGAACACCTGCTCCTGCCCGGGGTCCTCACCGCCGAGCAGGCCGCCGAGACCGTCGCCGGGATACTCGCCGTCCAGCGCGAGGACGGCGCCATCCCGTGGTTCCGGGGCCACCACCTCGACCCGTGGGACCACACCGAGGCCGCCATGGCCCTGGACACCGCCGGCGAGCATGCCGCCGCCGCCCGCGCCTACGAATGGCTGGCCCGCCACCAGAACGCCGACGGCTCCTGGTACGCGGCCTACCAGGACGGCGACCACACGGACGTCACCGACCGGGGCCGGGAGACCAACTTCGTCGCCTACGTCGCCGTCGGCGTCTGGCACCACCACCTCGCCACCGGCGACGACGCCTTCCTCGACCGGATGTGGCCGGTCGTCTACGCCGCCGTCGAGTTCGTCCTCGGCCTCCAGCAGCCCGGCGGGCAGATCGGCTGGAAGCGCGAGGAGGACGGCACGCCGGTGAACGACGCGCTCCTCACCGGGAGTTCCTCCATCCACCACGCGCTGCGCTGCGCGCTCGCCATCGCCGAGGCCCGCGAGGAGCCCCAGCCGGACTGGGAGCTCGCCGCCGGCGCGCTCGGCCACGCGATCCGCAACCACCCCGAGCGCTTCCTCGACAAGTCCCGCTACTCGATGGACTGGTACTACCCGGTCCTCGGCGGTGCGGTGGCGGGCGCGGCGGCGAAGGCCCGTATCGACGCGCACTGGGACGAGTTCGTGGTCCCCGGGCTCGGCGTGCGGTGCGTGCTGCCCAACCCGTGGGTCACCGGCGGCGAGAGCTGCGAACTGGCCCTGGCCCTCTGGGCGATGGGGGAGTCCGACCGGGCCCTGGAGATCCTCCAGTCCATCGAGCACCTGCGCGCCGAGGGCGGCATGTACTGGACGGGGTACGTCTTCGAGGGCGACAAGGCCGTGTGGCCCGAGGAGCTCACGACCTGGACCGCCGGCTCCCTGCTGCTCGCCGTGGCGGCGCTCGGCGGCGACGAGGCGACTGTGGCGGTCTTCGGCGGGGAACGGCTGCCGAGGGGCCTGGAGCCCGACTGCTGCGGGTAGTCGTGCTCTTCGGGCCGGCCGGGTTCACATGGCCGGACGGCCCTTTCCACGGGGCCGGTCGGGGCGCGGGTGACTGGCGCCGACAGAACCTGGATAGTTAGGATCCAGGATTACATCGTCTCGGCCCTGGAGGGCCGAGACGAACTCTTCCGCTGCTCCAAGTTGAGGCAGCGGGGGGGCGGGCGGTGCGGAGATCCCCGCATCCGAGTCCCTGCGACCGTGCGGCATCGCCACCGTGATGCGCCGGGCCGAGATGGCATGGCGACGTGAACTCGCCGGCCAGACCCTTGCCGATCTGATGGCATCCGCCCCGGCCGCCACGCCGCGCAGGATCCGCAGGAGTTACGACCGCATCTCCACCTGAGTCTCGCGAGCACTTCCGGCGTGGGCTCATCAGGCGGCCCTCGCCCCGACTCGCCCCCGACCTTGACCTGACCCTCCCAGCGGGAGATTCGAGATGAGAACTATCCTGAATAAGGAACGGAAGAACCCGCCGGACCAGGAGGCGGGAAGCCGAGGACTCGGCCCCACCTTCGTCCTCGCGCTCGGCACCTTCGCCGTCGGCACCGACGCCTTCGTCGTGGCCGGCTTCCTGCCCTCCATGGCCCAGTCGCTGGACGTGTCCACGTCCGCGGCGGGCCAGTCCGTCACCCTCTTCGCCGCGGCCTACGCGGTCCTCTCGCCCGTCCTCGCCACCCTCACCGCGCGCATCCCGCGACGCACCCTGCTCGTGTCGGCACTGGTCGTCCTCGCCCTGGCCAACCTGCTCTCCGCGCTCGCCCAGGACTACCCCACGCTGCTGGTCAGCCGGGTCCTCGCGGCGGCCGGTGCCGCCGCGTACACACCCAACGCCGGCGCCGTCAGCGCAGCCCTCGTCCGCCCCGAACTGCGCGCCCGCGCCCTCGCGGTCGTGATCGGCGGCCTCACCATCGCCACGGCGCTCGGCGTCCCGCTCGGCAACGCCGCCTCGCAGTGGACGAGTTGGCGTGTCGCGCTCGGTGCCGTCGCCGCACTCGGCCTTGTCTGCGCGCTCGGCGTCCTGCTCGTCATGCCGCATCTGCCCGGCGGCCCCCGAGTCCCGCTCGCCACGCGGCTCGCCGTCCTGCGCAGGCCCGGAGTGATCGGCGTGCTGCCGCTGACCGTCCTCGGCATGGCCGCCTGCTACACCGCGTACGCCTACAGCGTGCCAGCCCTGAAGGCCGTCGGTGTGCCGCAGTCCGGCGTGGTGCTGATGCTCTTCCTGTACGGAGTGGGCGCCGTCGTCGGCAACTTCGTCGCCGGACAGGCCACCGACCGGGTCGGCTCCGTCCGTGTACTCACCGTCGGCTATGCCGTCATGGCCGCCACCTTCGGCATCCTGGCCTGGCTCGCCGGAACGTCTCCGCACCTCCCCGTCCTGGTCGGAGTGCTCGCCCTGGCCTGGGGAGCGAGCAGTTGGTGCCAGACGCCCCCGCAGCAGCACCGCCTGATCTCCGCCGCCCCGCAGGAGGCGGCTCTCGTGGTGTCGCTCAACTCCTCCGGCATCTACCTCGGCATCGGTCTCGGCACGGTCATCGGCGGACTCGCCCTGCCCATCGGCGTCCGGCCGGTCTTTCTGGTCGGTGGGATCCTCGCCCTCGCCTCGCTCGTCTGGCTCCGCGCCGGCGCCCTCCTCATCAAGCGCCCGTGAAGGGGGCCACGACGATGACCGTCGCACCGAGCCCCGCGCCGGACTCCGCATGAGACCCGTACCGAACCCGGCACCGGACCCCGCGCCACCGGCCCGGGCCCCGGAACGGGGCCCATCGCCCGGACGGAGTCGCCCGAGTGGCGGAGCCGTGGGGCCGACGCGAGGCTGAGGCCGAAGCCCCGAGGGAGGTCACGTCGTGCCCAGTCCCGTTCCGATACGCCGCGGAGTCGTGGCGGTCTTCCTGTCCTGCGCCCTGCTCCTGACGACCGCCGCCTGCGGCGGCGACGACGAGAGCGCGAGCGGAGTCGCGTCGCCGTCCGGAACGGTCGAGCAGCAGCGGCTCGCCAAGACCCGGTTCGTCGCCAACGCGGGTCTGGCGGCCGGCGCGACGTACCAGTGGATCGTCAAGCCGTACCGCGAGGGCAAGTTCAAGAAGGGCGCCGACGGCCAGAAGTTCGCGCTGGTCAAGGCGGGTCTCGCGGGAGCGTTCGCGTACAACCGGCTCAAGGCGGCGGTGAACAACGCGAAGGGCGACGAGCTGCTCTCGAAGGCGGTCGCGCCGCTGACGGCGGGCATCGACAAGCTGAAGGACCTCGGTACCAAGCTCCGTAAGGGCGAGGCGAGCGAGGCGGACGTCGGGGCGTTCGAGGACGTCATCAACGACGTGAAGGATGCCGGGAAGAGCGCGGGCGCCGTGGTGACCGACAAGGTGCCCAGCACGTCCCAGCTGGGCGGGTGAGACCGCCCACGGCGCCGCGGCGCCGAGGGCCGGAGGGTGGAAGGGGTGCCGCGGACTACGGGTTGAGCTCCGCGAGCAGTCTCAACGTGGCGAGGTCCGGGGCCGTGACCAGCAGGTCCGTGACCGGCCCCTTCCGCCATGCCTCCAGCCGTTCGGCGATCCGTTCCCTGGGCCCGACGAGCGAGATCTCGTCCGCGAAGGCGTCCGGCACGGCGAGCACGGCCTCCTCGCGCCGCCCGGCGGCGAACAGCTCCTGGATGTGCCGGGCCTCGGACTCGTACCCCATGCGCGCCATCAGATCGGCGTGGAAGTTCCGGGCGGTGTGCCCCATGCCGCCGATGTAGAAGCCGAGCATCGCCTTGACGGGCAGTAGCCCCTCGACCGGGTCGTCGCAGAGCTGGGCGCGGACCATGGGGGCGACGAGGAAGGACTCCGGCAGCCGCTCGGGGAGCGCGTAGACCTCCGCGTAGCGGGTCGGCGACCAGTAGAGCGGCAGCCAGCCGTCGGCGATCCGGAGCGTCTGGGCGATGTTCTTCGGCCCTTCGGCGCCGAGCAGCACGGGCAGATCCGCCCGGAGGGGGTGGGTGATCGGCTTGAGGGCCTTCCCGAGTCCGGTGCCGTCCGCCCCGGTGTACGGATGGGAGTGGAAGCGCCCGTCGAGCGCGACGGGCCCCTCGCGCCGCAGCACTTGGCGGATCACGTCCACGTACTCGCGGGTCGCGGTCAGCGGACTGCGCGGAAACGGCCGCCCGTACCACCCCTCGACGACCTGCGGCCCGGAGAGCCCGAGCCCGAGCATCATCCGGCCGCCGGAGAGATGGTCGAGCGTGAGCGCGTGCATGGCGGTGGCGGTGGGCGTCCGGGCGGCCATCTGCGCGACGGCGGTCCCGAGCCTGATGCGCGAGGTGTGCGCGGCGATCCAGGTCAGCGCGGTGAACGCGTCGGACCCCCACGCCTCGGCCGTCCACACGGAGTCGTACCCGAGCCGCTCGGCCTCCCGGGCGAGTTCGAGGTGCGCGGGCGAGGGGCCGCGTCCCCAGTAGCCGAGGGCGAGTCCGAGACGCATGGCGCGCCGCCTTCCTGACGATCCGTCAGATCAGTTCCCCGGGACTGTACGACAGCGGCCCCCCGCCCGGAAGGGCGAGGGGCCGCTGGAGTGGAACGCTCAGCCGCGCTGGATGCCGGTGGTGTCCTGGAGGACGCCGCGGCGGCCGTCCTGGGTCTGGGCGATCAGGCCCGGACCACGCTGCTCGACGGCCAGGTACCAGGTGCCGGGGGCCAGTTCCGCGATCGGGGTCGGCGAGCCGTCCTCCGCGTACAGCGGGCGGGCCACCGGGACCGCGAACCAGAACGGTGCGAAGTCGCCCGCGGGCGCCTGGGCCTGCGCCTGCGTCGGCTGCGGGGCGGCCGGGGCGGCGGCCTGCGGGTCGGGCTGCGGCTGGCCGGGGTACGGCTGGGGCTGCGCGCCGAACGGCTGCTGCTGGGCGCCCGGGTAGCCGTAGCCACCGGGAACGCCCGGCTGACCGGGCTGACCCGGCTGGACGCCGTACGGCTGCGGGGTCTGCGGACGCGGGGCGCCGGCCAACGGGGCCTTCAGGGCCGGGACCAGCGGCGCGGCGACAGCGGCGCCGGCCAGGACCAGCGAGGCGATCAGGCCGAGGATCAGGCCCGCGCCGGAGTTCTCCGACTCGAAGATCCACATCAGCAGGTTCCAGGCCGTGGCCACGGTGAACGCGACACCGACCTGGCCCAGCTCGAGACCGACGACCTTGCGCGGCTGCGGCAGCGCGTGGGAGAGGACGACCAGGGCGGCGCCCGCGATGCCGAGAAGGAAGACACCCCAGCCGAGCGGGGAGAACTCCCAGGAGTTCGGGGAGTCGACGTTCGCACAGAAGCTGCCCTCGCAGCTGCTGGTGCTGAGGAACGAGGCGATGAACAGCACCACCGCTGCACCGATCAGCACGCCATCGCCTCGAGTGAGGGAGCGGATATTCACGTAAGAGTCCTTCGTCGGGTCGTCTCGTCGGGGTGGCGCGAAGCACGGGGGCGGCCCCATCGTACGGAGCGAATCTATCGCCCGCGGGTTCTACCCCTTGAGGTAGGTCCCGATGCCGTCCGCGATCCCTTGCGCCGCTTTCTGCCGCCACGCCGCATCCGTGAGGAGTGCGGCATCCTTCGGATCACGCATATTGCCGCATTCGACGAAGACCTTGGGAACGGTTGAGAGATTGAGCCCCCCGAGATCCTTGCGCACGTCCAACCCGCCGCCGGAGCCGAGGTAGTTGGCGGGCGCGGTGCCGGTCGCGAGAGCGAAGTGGCGGGCGATCGCCTCGCCGAGCGTACGGGAGGGGCCGACGATCTTCGAGGTGTTTGCGGCGCCGGAGCCGACGCGTGCGGGCAGGATCACATGGAATCCGCGGTTGCCGGTGCCGGAGCCGTCGGCATGCACCGAGACGACGGCGTCGGCGTGCGCCTCGTTGCCGGCCCGCGCGCGCTCGTCGATGCAGGGGCCGTAGGGGCGGTCAGCGTCGTGTGTGAGGACGACATGCGCCCCCTGCGACTGGAGGAGATCGCGTACGCGGTGTGAAACATCGAGGGTGAATGCGGCTTCTGTGTAACCGGTGTTCGTGGAAGTGCCGGTGGTGTCGCATTCCTTGCGTGTTGTGCCGATATCAACCTTTTGGTTGATTTCCCGAGAGTGCTGGGAATTGCCCGGATTGTGGCCGGGGTCGATGACCACCGTGCGTCCGGAGAGCGGCCGGGCGGCCTGGGGCTTGTCCCGCGTGGGCTCGGGGGTGGCCGTGGGGGCGGGCGTGGGGGAGCTCGTCGCCTTCGCGTTGGCGGCCTTGGGAGGCTGCGACGCCCCGCCGCAGCCGGCGAGCACGGCGCAGGCTGCGAGGGCGCCGGCGAGGGCGCTCGCGCGGGCGGGGATCTTCCGATGGGCGTACGGCACCTTGCGACTCTAATGGGAGGCGCCGCCGAACAGTCCGTCGACGCGGGGCGACTGTGAAGGGACTGTGGCGGGTATGAGGAGGTAAGTGCGTGGTGAGGGGCACCGCGCACGGACCACGGGGGGCACTGTGGCGGGGGAAGAGCCGAACGACGCACGTCCGTCGGGTGGGCCGGGTGAGCCGACGCTGCCGGGAGGGCCCGCGGAGCCGACCCAGCCGGGACGTCCGGGGGAGCCGCCATGGCCCGGGGTGTCGGAGACGCCTTGGGCGTACGGGGCGCCGGGGACGCCCGGGGCCTCGGGCACACCCGCCGGGGCCGGGCAGCAAGCCGGACAGGGGCCGTGGTCGGGGGCGGCGTTACCGCCGCCGCCCGCGCAGCCGCCCGCAATGCCGCCGCACTCCTACGGGGTGCCGGCGCCGGACCCCGGACCGCCCGGGCCGCCGCCCGAATCGAACCCGGCGCAGGCCGTCCTGGTCGGGCTGCTCAATCTGTCCTGCCTGGGGCTCGGGTACGCACTGCTCAAGCAGTGGGTCCTCGCCGCCGTCTGCTGGGCCGCCACGGCCGTCCTGCTCCTGGTCGCACTCCCCGCCGACGTGGACGGCGTCCCCACCGGCCTCCTCGCCGGGTACGGCGTGTTCCTGCTGGCCGCGGCCGCCGACGGCGCCCGGCGCGGGCTGCGCGCCCCGCTCGCCCTCGGCGCCGGATCGAGCACCGTGCCCCGGCGCCTCGCGCTCCCGCTGGCCTTGGCGCTCGTCCTGCTCGCCGTGCCGGTGGGCGGCTCGGTCGCCTACGGCGTGGCCCGCGACGAGGCCGTGGAGCAGTCGCTCCTGGACCGCCTCGCCGCGGCCGACACCCAGGTGAAGTCCGTGGCGGGCCAGAGCTTCGGCGGAGCCGAGCACACCTACCGCAAGGCGCTCGCCGTCTACCAGGACCTCGGCACCGAGCACGCCGGCTCGCGGGCGGGCCGGCTCGTCCCCGACCGGCTCGGGGACTACTACCAGGCGGTGTCCGCGCCGTACGAGCAGAAGAAGTACTGCGAGGCCGTCCCGGCCCTCAAGCATCTGCGCGCCCTGCCGGAGACGGTGGACCGCGGCCTGCTCGACGGGCTGATCGGCAAGGCCGACGACCCGCTCGCCCACTCCTGGTACGAGTGCGGGATCGGCGGACTCGGCGTCGCGGGTGTCGAGACGGCGGCCGGTGAGCATCTGAACGCGCTCCTGTCGACCTTCCCCGAGTCGTCGTACGCGCGGCAGGTCGAGCCCAAGGTCGCGGAGGGCATCAGGACCCGCTCCGCCGCGATCTCGGGCTCCGCCGACCCGTGCGCCGGAGTGGCCGAACTGCGGCGCTACGGCACCACGGTCGACCTGCTGCCCAAGGTGAGCTTCGCCGCTGTCTCGCAGCAGCACGGCGAGGCGGTGCGGAAGGGCGACTTCGCCTGCGGGGTCGATCAGTTCAAGGACAAGGAGTACACACAGGCCGTCGAGACGATGACGCAGTACGCCAAGGACCACCCGAGCAGCCCGCAGGCCGGGCACGCGCGGAGCATCGCCATCGCCGCCGAGATCGCCGACGAGGCCCCGGCGGCCGGGAAGCAGCTGCCCCCGGCCACGGCTCCCGGCGGCTCCCGGATGGTGATGGTCGTCAGCAACGACGGCCCGGGAGAGGTCGAACTCCTCTACACCGGACCGATCACCGGCCGCGTCACCCTCAAGGCGTGCGCCACCTGCACGGCCTATCCCGGCAGCCTCGCCCTCAATCCGCCGAAGACCAAGGCGTGCTCGGGACCGTCGTCGAAGTACCCGAAGGCGACGCTCCTGCTGCCCGCGGGCAACTACCACTTCCTCCAGAAGCGGTCCAGGGCGACGGGCTCCGCGTCCGCGGCGGACAAGGCGAGCACGGCCAAGGTCGAACCGGGCTACAGCTACACGAACTGCCTGTACGTGACCTCGGGATACGGCTTCTAGCGGCCGGGCCGCGCGGGAGGGGGCGCGCGGAGCGCGCGGCCTCAGGCCGCGCGGGCCGCGCGCCTCAGGACGCGGAGGGAGTCGGTCACCGAGACCTCCTCGAAGTCGCCGGACTCCAGGGCCCGGAGGTAGATGCGGTACGGCGCCTGGCCGCCGTCCTCCGGGTTCGGGAAGACGTCGTGGATGACGAGGAGGCCGCCCTCGGCGACCTTCGGTGCCCACCCCTCGTAGTCCGCCGTCGCGTGCTCGTCCGTGTGACCGCCGTCGATGAAGACGAACCCCAGCTCGCCCGCCCACACCTTCGCCACCTGGGGAGACCGCCCGACGACCGCGATGACGTGCTCCTCCAGACCTGCCTTGCGCAGCGTCCGGCGGAAGGCCGGCAGGGTGTCCATCAGGCCGACCTCGGGGTCCACGACGGTCGGGTCGTGGTACTCCCACCCCGGCTGCTGCTCCTCGCTGCCCCGGTGGTGGTCCACCGTCACCGCGATCGTCCCGGCCTCCCGGGCCACGTCCGCCAGCAGGATGGTGGAGCGCCCGCAGTAGGTGCCGACCTCGAGGAGCGGCAGCCCGAGCTTCGCGGCCTCGGTGGCGGCGGCATGCAGCGCGCGCCCCTCGTCGAGGGGCATGAAGCCCTTGGCGGCCTCGAAGGCGGCGAGGATCTCGGGCGCGGGCATGGATGCTCCTACTGGTCGGTACGCACGTACGGGCAGCCATGGTGCCCTACGCCCCGCACGCGAACCACACCCGCTTCCCGTCAGGCGGAGAAGTCCACCTCGGCCGCGCGCAGGACGCGGGTGCGGCGGCCCGCGAAGCGGATGTGGCGGAAGATCTCGTTGTGGTGGGCGATCGACTGGTCGGCCGGGACGAACGGGCCGCCGCCGTCGGGGCGCAGGGACGTGGTGTGGCCGTCCTCGACGAGCACCAGGTCGTAGCGGTGGCTCAGCGCCTGCCGGGCCGTCGTGTCGACGCACATCTCGGTGGCGAAGCCGGTGACGACGACCTCGGTGACGCCCAGCTTCCGCAGGGTCGCGTCGAGGCCGGTGTCCAGGAAGCTGTCGGCGCTGTTCTTCGGGACGACGGTCTCGTCGGGTCCGGGTTCGAGGTCGGCCACGATCCGCCATCCTTCGGTACCGGCCGGCAGTTCGGTGTCGTCCTGGTGCTGGAGGGTCACGATCGGCGCTCCGGCCGCCTTGGCCCGGGCCCGCAGTCCCGCGATGGCGGCGACGGTCTCGGCGGGGCGGTGGGCGATGGCCATCAGGGCGTTCTGCATGTCGATGACGAGAAGCGCGGAGGCGTTCGGCATACGGCCACGGTAGCGGCCCGGGCGGCCTGTCCGGAGTGGTTCGGCAGGAGGCGGGACATGCACCGGACGCTCAGCCGGCCTTGAGGGCCGCGAGGAAGTCCAGCCGGGTCTCCAGCCGGGCCAGGTCCCGGCCGGTGATCTGCTCGATGCGGGCGATGCGGTGTCGCAACGAGTTGACGTGCAGGTGGAGTTGGGCGGCGCATGTGGTCCAGGAGGCGTCGCACTCGAGGAACCTCTCCAGCGTGGGCAAAAGGTCGGTCCGGTGGCGGCTGTCGTGATCACGCAGGGGGCCGAGCAGACGGGAGGAGAAGGCTCGCCGGGTCTCGGCCGGGATGAGCGGCAGCAGCGTCAGGATGTGCGAGGTGAGGTCGTCAGGGCCGCGCACGGCCACTCGGTCCCGGTGGTCATGGGCGATCCGCAGCGCGGTGCGGGCCGTGTCGAGCGCTCGGCGTGCGTGCTCGGGCGCTGCCACCGGAGCGCTGACACCGATGGAGAGGCTGCCCGTGGGGCCGAGCCAGCGCGTGAGCGCCGCGGCGAGCCTCTGCTGCAGGGCGACGCGGTCGATGGCCGGTTCCGGCAGTCCGTCCGCGGGCTCGGGCACCCGGACGAAGAGTACGGCCTGCTCGTCGTCGACGGTGGCGGCGATGTCCTGCGACGAGACCGGCACGGGGCCGTCCGCTTGGACCAGGGCCTCCTCCAGCAGGACGCGTAGGGCCGAGGCGGGGATGGGGCCGGTGCCGCGCCACTCCCCTTCGGCAACCACGAACTGGCAGCGCTGCCAGGTGTCCTTCCGGCTGACGACGGCCTGCGCGGTGCTGCTCAGCCGGACGGGGATCTCGGCGGGTGGGACGCTGCCGTGCAGCAGGTCGAGGAGTTGACGGGCCAGGTCGTTCAGCGCGACCTTCGTCCGCTCGTGTGCGGATCGCGCGTCGACGGCCAGCTCGACGATCCGGTCGAGGAGTTCCCCGTCCGCCGCGGGCCGGTGCGCCGCGTCGGCCGGCACGACGAGCAGCCAGTCGCCCAGCTCGGCCGCCTCCCCCGGTGTGGTCGACGGCGTCGCCGGGTCCGTGGTGCCGCGTACCGGCACGAGCGAGTAGTGCCGATCCCCGATCGTGACCCCATGGGGAGCCGCCTCGCGTGAGCGGCGCGCGGCGAGGTACCTCCCGGCCAGCGCCACCGCCGTCCTGGCGCGGAGCGGAGGGTGGGCCCCGGCGATCCGGCGCCCGGTCGGGGACAGGACGTGCGCGTCGAGGCCGAGGCTGTGCTGCAGGAGCTCCAGTACGGCTTCCGGGCCGCCCTGCCCGGTGAGGAGCCGTCGATGGCGTTCGACCACGGCGGCGAGGCTGCCGACGTGCCGGGGTTGCAGACGACGCAGGACGTGTTCGGTGATCGCGCTGAACGATATGTCCGGGTTCACGGCGACGAGTGGAAGGCCGTGGCGTCGGCAGGCGTGCACGAGGTCGTCCGGGACGAGCCCGTGTTCGGCTTCGCCGGCGGCGAGGACCGTGACGCCCGCTCGGCCGAGGATGCGCACGAACGACTCGGCGTCTCCGTCCTCCCGCCACCAGGCGAGCCCGGTGAGGACGAGTTCGCCGCCGGCGAGGAAGCGACCCGGGTCGGCCAGGTCGGTGGTCAGGACGGCGCGTACCTCTCGATCGAGAGCACTGTCGTCGGCGTCCCGGTCCACGAGCAGGAACAGCCCCAGTTCGTCCAGGAGTTCGCGTATCCGCATGGTCGCCACCTTCTCACGCCCCCACCAGGCCACTCCGCTGTCAATGGCGTGAGTCTGCGCAGGTCACAGCTGTGCGGCGGTGGGAAAGCACGGTGGTCCACAGGCGATGGAGAAGCCGGTTCTGGGGGATCGGTGACTGCCGCGTCCGCTCGATCGCTCGGTCTACTTCTACGGGTCCGGACGACAGCGCGCGAACGAGTCGACCGAGGGCTTCGGGCCCCGGTGCGCTCGCCCCGTTCGGTCGACGAACCACGAGCCATCACGCGCCACGAACCACGCGGCCACGCGCCACGAACCACGCGGCCACGCGGCCACGCGCCACGAACGACCCGACCCGACATGAACGACCCGACACGAAGAGGAGAGCGCCATCCATGGACTTCCTTCGCCCGCCGGCTGGGAGGAGGCGCTCGCCGCCAAGGCCGAGCACCCCACCGCCGTACCGATCGCGGGTGGCACCGATGTGATGGTCGAGATCAATTTCGACCACCGGCGACCCGAGTACCTCCTCCTGGTCGCGGCCGACGAACTGCTCGAACGCCACAAGGACCCGTCCGACCAGGACATCCGCGAGGCGCTCTCCGGCAACCTCTGCCGGTGCACGGGTTACGAGAAGATCCTGGACGCGGTCCGCCTGGCCGCGGCCCGCCGGGAACGTCAGAAAGAGACGGTCTGATCATGGCTGGTACCACCACGGGTATCCCCACCAACGTCACGCAGGGCTCCCGGACCAAGGGCGGCATCGGCGAGTCCACGCTCCGCCCGGACGGCACCCTCAAGGTCACCGGTGAGTTCGCGTACTCCTCCGACATGTGGCACGAGGACATGCTGTGGGGCCAGATCCTGCGCTCCACGGTCGCGCATGCCGAGATCGTCTCCATCGACACTTCCGAGGCCGTGGCCATGTCGGGCGTCTATGCGGTGATGACGTACGACGACCTGCCGGCCGAGATGAAGAACTACGGCATGGAGTTCAAGGACACCCCGGTCCTGGCGCACGGCAAGGTCCGCCACCACGGTGAGCCGGTCGCCCTCGTGGCAGCCGACCACCCGGAGACCGCGCGCCGCGCCGCCGCGAAGATCAGGGTCGAGTACAAGGAGCTGCCCCTCATCACCGACGAGGCCTCCGCGCTCGCTTCCGACGCGGTCCTCGTGCACGAGAGCCGCGACGACCACCACTCCGGTCATGTCCCGCACCCGAACATCGTGCACCGCCAGCCGATCATCCGCGGCGACGCGGACGAGGCCGCCAAGAGGGCCGACGTCATCGTCTCGGGCGAGTACACGTTCGGCATGCAGGACCAGGCCTTCCTCGGCCCGGAGTCCGGCCTCGCCGTGCCCGCCGAGGACGGCGGTGTCGACCTGTACTGCGCCACCCAGTGGCTGCACTCGGACCTGTACCAGATCGCTCCGGTCCTCGGTCTGCCCGAGGAGAAGGTGCGTATGACGATGGCCGGTGTGGGCGGCGCGTTCGGCGGTCGCGAGGACATCTCGATGCAGATCCACGCCTGCCTGCTCGCGCTGCGCACCGGCAAGCCCGTCAAGATCGTCTACAACCGCTTCGAGTCGTTCTTCGGCCATGTGCACCGCCACCCGGCGAAGCTCTGGTACGAGCACGGGGCCACCAAGGACGGCAAGATCACGCACATGAAGTGCCGGATCGTGCTGGACGGCGGCGCCTACGCGTCGTCCACGGCCTCGGTCGTCGGCAACGCCGCGTCCCTCTCGGTCGGTCCGTACGTCATCGACGACGTCGAGATCGAGGCGGTCGGGCTCTACACGAACAACCCGCCCTGTGGCGCGATGCGCGGTTTCGGCGCGGTCCAGGCCTGCTTCGCGTACGAGGCGCAGATGGACAAGCTGGCCGCCAGGCTGGGCATGGACCCGGTGGAGTTCCGGCAGAAGAACGCGATGGAGCAGGGCACGATCATGCCGACGGGTCAGGTCGTGGAGTCGCCTGCGCCGGTCGCCGAGCTGCTGCGCCGGGTCAAGGCGCGCCCGATGCCGCCGGAGCGCCAGTGGGAGGTCGCCGGTGAGGGCGCGGACGTTCGCGCGCTGCCGGGCGGTCTCTCGAACACGACGCACGGCGAGGGCATCGTCCGCGGGGTCGGCTACGCGGTCGGCGTCAAGAACGTCGGCTTCTCCGAGGGCTTCGACGACTACTCCACCGCCAAGGTGCGTATCGAGGTCGTCAACGGCGAGCCCGTCGCCATGGTTCACACGGCCATGGCGGAGGTCGGTCAGGGCGGTGTCACCATCCACGCGCAGATCGTGCGTACCGAGCTGGGTGTCACGCAGGTGACCATCCACCCGGCCGACACCCAGGTCGGCTCCGCCGGTTCGACCTCCGCGGGACGCCAGACCTACATGACCGGCGGTGCCATCAAGAACACCTGCGAACTCGTCCGGGAGAAGGTCCTGGAGATCGGCCGGCGCAAGTTCGGCTCGTACCACCCGGCGTGGGCCACCGCCGAACTGCTCCTGGAGGGCGGCAAGGTCGTCACCGACGGAGGCGAGGTCCTCTCCACCCTCGTGGACGTCCTGGAGGACGAGGCCGTGGAGATCGAGGAGGAGTGGAGGCACCGGCCCACCGAGGCCTTCGACCTGGTCACAGGCCAGGGCGACGGTCACGTCCAGTACTCGTTCGCCGCGCACCGCGCGGTCGTCGAGGTGGACACCGAGCTCGGCCTGGTCAAGGTCGTCGAGCTGGCCTGTGCGCAGGACGTCGGCAAGGCGCTCAACCCGCTCTCCGTCGTCGGCCAGATCCAGGGCGGCACCACCCAGGGCCTGGGCGTCGCGGTGATGGAAGAGATCATCGTGGACCCGAAGACCGCGAAGGTGCGCAACCCCTCCTTCACGGACTACCTGATCCCGACGATCCTCGACACGCCGACCATCCCGGTGGACTACCTCGAGCTGGCGGACCCGAACGCGCCGTACGGAGTGCGCGGCATCGGAGAGGCCCCGACCCTGTCCGCGACACCGGCCGTCCTCGCGGCGATCCGGAACGCGACGGGCCTGGAGCTCAACAGGACACCGGTCCGCCCCGAGCACCTCACCGGGCTCTGACCGGCCCCCATCCCCGGCCGTGACCCGGGCGGCGCGTGCCGGTACGCCGCGCCGCCCATCACTTCGGTATCTGACCTTCCGTCAGAATGGAACGTGTTCTAGTCTGCCGCGCATGGGCATCGGAATCACGCAAGAGCAGCGGGAGTTGGCCCGGTCCGTGCGCGGCTGGCTCGGCCGGGCCGTACCGTCCGAGGATGTGCGGGGGCTCCTCGACGCGCCGGCCGACAGCGCCACCGGACGCCCCGCCCACTGGGACGGGCTCGCCGCGCAGGGGCTCCTCGGGATCCATCTGCCCGAGGAGTATGGGGGAGGGGGCGGCGATCTCGTCGATCTGGCCGTCGTCCTGGAGGAGGCCGCGAGGGCGCTGTTTCCGGGGCCGTACCTGCCCTCCGTCCTCGCCGGCGAGATCCTGGCCCGGGCCGGGCAGCGGGAGCTGACCGCCGCCCTCGCCGCCGGGGAGCGCATCGGGGCCGTCGCCCTCGCGCCCGGCGGGCTGACCGCCGTCGAGACCGAGGGCGGGCTGCTCCTCGACGGGGGAGCGGCGCCCGTCCTCGGCGGCTCCCAGGCCGATGTGCTGATCCTCGCCGCCGGTACCGCGCGCGGCACGGTCTGGGCCGCCGTGGACGCCGACACCCTCGCCGTACGCCCCCACCGGAGCGCGGACCCCACCCGGCCCACCGCCGAGGTCACCGCGGCAGGAGCGCTCGTGCCCGCGCACCGGATCCTGGACGTCGACCCCGCCCTCGTCACGGATCTCGCCGCCGTGCTGTACGCCGCCGACGCCTGCGGGAACGCCGCCCGGGCGCTGGAGACGGCCGCGGAGTACGCCAAGGTGCGCGAACAGTTCGGGCGGCCCATCGGACGGTTCCAGGCGGTCAAGCACCTCTGCGCCGACATGCTCGTACGGGTCGAGCAGGCCCGCGCCCTCACCTGGGACGCGGCCCGGTCCACAAGGGACGCGCCCCGCTCCCTGACCGCCGCGCTCGCCGCCGCCACCGCCCTCGACGCCGCCTACGACTGCGCCAAGGACTGCATCCAGATCCTCGGCGGCATCGGCTTCACCTGGGAGCACGACGCCCATCTCTCCCTCCGCCGGGCCCTCGTCGCCCGCCAGCTCCTCGGCCCCGGCGACACCCACCGTGCGCACGCCGTCCGGCTCGCCGCCCAGGGCACCCGGCGCGAGCTCCGGCTCGAACTGCCGCCCGAGGCCGACGCGTTCCGCGCCGAGGCGCGCGCCGCGATCGCCCCCGCCGCAGGGCTCGACCCGGGCGCCGCCCGCCGCGCCCTGGCCGGCACCGGCCATGCCGCCCCGCACCTGCCGCCGCCCTACGGCCTCGGCGCGGGACCGCTCCAGCAGCTCGCCGTGCAGCGGGAACTGGACGCGGCGGGCGTCAAGCTCAGCGGGCTCGGGATCGCGACCTGGGTCGTCCCCTCCCTCCTCGCGTACGGGACGCCGGAGCAGCGGGAGCGCTACCTCGGCCCCACCCTGCGGGGCGAGCTGCTGTGGTGCCAGCTGTTCTCCGAGCCCGGCGCCGGATCCGATCTCGCCTCCCTGCGCACCAGGGCGGAACGCACCGAGGACGGCGGCTGGCGGATCAACGGGCAGAAGGTGTGGACGAGCGCCGCCCAGTGGGCCGACCACGGCATCCTGCTCGCCCGGACCGACCTGGACGCCCCCAAGCACCGTGGGCTCACGTACTTCCTCGTCGACATGAAGAACACCCCCGGGATCGACATCCGGCCGCTGAAGGAGATCACCGGCGACTCGCTCTTCAACGAGGTGTACTTCGACGACGTCGTGCTGCCGGCCGACGCCGTCGTCGGCGAGGTGAACGGCGGCTGGAAGGTCGCTCGCAACACCCTCGGCAACGAACGCGTCCACATGGCCGACCAGGTCGCCTTCGACTCCGGCCTGGAGGCGCTGATCGACCGGGCGGCCGACGCCGACAGCGCCGTACGGGTACGGATCGGGGCGCTCGCCGCCGAGGCGCACGCACTCGCCTGCATCGGGCTGCGGACCACGATGCTCCAGGTCTCCGGCCTGGAACCGGGCGCGGGCGCCTCCGTCCGCAAGCTCGTCCAGACCGTCCACCAGCAGAAGGTCGCCGAGCTCACGCTCGAACTGCTCGGCCCCGAGGGAGTGGTGCGGGAAGGCGCGGGGGAGCGGGCCGTCCACGGCCTGCTGATGTCCCGCTGCCTGACCATCGCGGGCGGCACCACGCAGGTCCAGCTCAATGTCGTCGCCGAGCGCCTGCTCGGCCTGCCGAGAGACTGAGGGGGAACCGAAGATGGGAAAGGCGTACATCGTCGGCGTCGGGATGACGAAGTTCGAGAAGCCCGAGACGCGCGACTGGCAGTACTGGGACATGGCGCGCGAGGCCGGGACGGCGGCGCTCGCCGACGCGGGGATCTCCTACGAGCAGGTCGAGCAGGTCCCTGTCGGCTACTGCTTCCAGGCGTCGACGGCCGGACAGCGCGCGGCGTACGAACTCGGCCTGACCGGCGTGCCCGTCTACAACGTCAACAACAACTGCGCGACGGCGTCCACGGCGCTGATGATGGCCCGGCAGTTCGTGGAGGGCGGGATCTCCGACTGCGTCCTCGCGCTCGGCTTCGAGAAGATGGCGCGCGGGGCGCTGGGCGGGGGATCGGACGGGGGTGCCCGCGGCGGAGCCGCTGATGTCGGGGGCAAGACGTCGCCGGTCGCACGGCACTACGGGATCATGGCCGCCGCCCACGGCTTCGAGATGTCCCCGCCGACCGCCCAGATCTTCGGCAACGCGGCCCGGGAACACATGGAGCGGTACGGGACGACGGAGGTCCAGCTCGCCGCCGTCGGCGCCAAGAACCACCGGCACTCGGCGAACAACCCCAACGCCCAGTTCCAGGACGTGTACTCGGTCGAGGAGATCCTCGCGGCGAAGACCATCCACCGGCCGCTGACCAAACTGCAGTGCTCGCCGACCTCGGACGGCTCCGCGGCGGCGGTCGTGGTGTCGGAGCGGTTCGTCGTCGAGCACGGGCTGCACGACAAGGCCGTCGAGATCGCGGCGCAGGCCATGACCACCGACACGGGGGAGTCCTTCGCATCGGGATCGTGCATCGACGCGGTGGGCCGGCCGATGTCCCGCGCCGCGGCCCGGCAGGTGTACGAGCGCTCCGGCCTCGGCATCGAGGACGTGGACGTCGTCGAACTGCACGACTGCTTCTCCATCAACGAGCTCCTGACCTACGAGGCCCTCGGCATGTGCGAGGAGGGCGCGTCCGGAAAGCTCGTCGAGTCGGGCGCGACGACCTACGGAGGGCGCTGGGTGGTGAACCCCTCGGGCGGGCTGATCTCCAAGGGCCACCCCCTGGGCGCCACCGGTCTGGCCCAGGCCGCCGAACTGGTCTGGCAGCTGCGGGGCGAGGCCGGCCCCCGCCAGGTGGAGGGCGCCCGCGTCGGCCTCGCGCACAACATCGGGCTCGGCGGCGCGGCGGTCGTGACCATGCTCCGGAGGTCGTAGGACCGAATCCCGATGTACGGGGCACGGGCCGTCTGCGACCATCACAGGCATGGTCCGCACCAAGACAGCCACCGAGCAGTCCACCTCCATACGCCCCGCCCCGCGCACCTGGCTCGTGGTACTCGCCGCGTGCGCGGGGCAGTTCCTGGTGGTGCTCGACGTGTCGGTGGTGAACGTCGCGCTGCCGTCGATGCGGGCCGACCTCGGCCTCACGGCCACCGGACTGCAGTGGGTGCTCAGCGCCTACTCCATCGCGTTCGCCGGATTCATGCTGCTCGGCGGCCGGGCGGCCGATCTCTTCGGCCGCAAGCGCATGTTCCTGCTCGGTCTCGGGCTCTTCACCGCCGCCTCCGTCGCCGGCGGGCTCGCGCAGGAGGGCTGGCAGCTGATCGCGGCCCGCGCTGCCCAGGGCCTCGGCGCCGCGGTGCTCGCGCCGGCGACCCTCACCATCGTGACCGCCGCCGTCCCGGTCGGGCCCGCGCGCACCCGGGCCATCGGCACCTGGACGGCGGTCGGAGCGGCCGGCGGCGCCGCGGGCGGGTTCGTCGGCGGAGTGCTGGTGGACCTGCTCTCCTGGCGCTGGGTGCTTCTGATCAACGTCCCCGTCGGCGTCCTGGTCCTGGTGGGCGCCATGCTGTGGCTGAGCGAGAGCCGCACCGGGGGTGGTCGTCGGCTCGACCTCCCGGGCGCCGTCCTCGTCACCGCCGGCCTCGCAGCCGTCGCGTACGGCATCGTGCAGACGGAGGAAGTCGGCTGGGCCGATCCGGTCACGCTGCTCCCCCTGCTCGGCGGCCTGGCGCTCCTCGCCGTCTTCGTCGCCGTCGAGGCGCGCACGGCGGCCCCGCTGATGCCGCTGAAGGTGTTCCGCTCGCGCGCCGTCTCCGCCGCCAACGTGGCGATCCTGGTGTGCGGTTCGACCTCCTTCGCCATGTGGTTCTTCATGACGGTGTACGCGCAGAACGTCCTCGGCTACACCCCGCTCCAGGCCGGTCTCGCCCTGGTGCCCAGCTCGATCAGCGTCATCGTCGGCTCCAAGCTGGCCCCGCGTCTGATGCCGGCGGCGGGCGCCCGCAACCTCGCGGTCATCGGTGCCCTCGTCGCAGCGACGGGCTTCGGCTGGCAGTCGACGATGACCGCCGACGGCACCTTCCTCGCCATCATCCTGGGCCCGGGCATCCTGATGATGCTCGGCATGGGCCTGCTCACCACCCCCCTCGCCACGCTCGCCACGTCGAGCGCCGCCCCCGGCGACGCGGGCCTCGTCTCCGGCCTCGTCAACACCTCCCGCACGATGGGCGGCGCGCTGGGCCTGGCCGTCCTCTCCACGGTGGCGGTCGCGCGGACGGGCGGTGCCACGAGCCCCGAGGCGCTGACCGAGGGCTACGCCCTGGCCTTCCGTACGGCGACGGGCGTGCTGGTCGCCGCGGCGATCCTCATGCTGCTCTGGCTGCCGAGGCCGGAGCCGAGGGGCTGACGACTCAGCGGCCGACGGCGCAGCGTCCGACGGGCCAGCTCTGACGCCTCAGCTCTCACGGCTCGGCTCTGACGCCTCAGAGCCATCCCTGCTGCCGGGCCGCCCGCACCGCCTCGATGCGGTTGCGGGTGCCGGTCTTGCCGATGGCGGACGAGAGATGGTTCCGGACGGTCGACTCGGACAGATGCAGCGTCGTGGCGATGTCGGCGATCGTCGCGCCGTCCACGGACGCGCCCAGGGCGTCCCGTTCGCATGCGGTCAACGGGTTCGGGCCCGCGCTCAGATCGGCTGCGGCGAGAGCCGGGTCGATGACCGTCTCGCCCCGCAGGACCTGGCGGATCGCCACTGCCAGCTCCTCCACCGGCCCGTCCTTCACCAGAAAGCCGGCCGCCCCCGCCTCCATCGCCCGGCGCAGATGGCCCGGACGCCCGAAGGTCGTGAGGATCAGGACCCGGCAGTCGGGGACCTCGTCACGCAGATCCGCGGCGACGTCGAGGCCGGAACGGCCCGGGAGTTCGATGTCGAGGAGAGCCACCTCGGGCCGACTGGTCAGCGCCGCGTCGACGATCTCGTCACCCCGCCCCACCTGCGCGACGACCTCGATGTCGGGCTCCATCCCGAGCAACAGCGCCAGCGCGCCCCGCATCATGCCCTGGTCCTCGGCGAGCAGAACTCTGATCATCCCGTGGTCCCCCACTCCTGCGACGCCTGGGTCTCCACGGGGAGTTCCGCGGTGACCCGGAACCCTCCGCGCGGGGCGGGTCCCGAATCAAGAGTGCCGCCTTCGGCCCCGACCCGCTCGCGCAGGCCCTTCAGACCGCTGCCCGCGGTGGCGGCGTCTGCACCGCGGCCGTCGTCGGTGACGGTCAGCCGGACCCGTTCCGGGGTGCCGCCGACCTCGATCTCGCAGCGGGTCGCCCCGCTGCGCCGGAGGGTGTTCCCGGCCGACTCCCGGACGACGGCCTCCCGGATCTCCGTGAGGGCCTGACAGGAGTGAATGTACGGACCCCGGAGGGACAAATGTCCTGCCCCTCGCGCCGGACACGACAACTGACGTACCGTCAGACATGGATGTCAGGGGGGTTCTCAACTCACCCCGGCTCGGCTATACATGAGGATCTACCGACCTAGAACGCGTTCTAGAACGGACGTGTACGGGACGGTCCCGCACGGCCTCGGTGCGGCCGACGGTGCGGACGGTCGCACCGAGGTCTTCCCTCTTCACGGATCCTCCGGGATCTCCAAGGAGCAGCATCCCGATGCCCATTGACGCCGCCAAGGCCGTGGCCGCCGAGCCCCGCAGCGCCGAGATCGCCTGGGACCACAAGGACATCCAGCTCTACCACCTCGGACTCGGCGCCGGCATCCCCGCCACCGACCCCGACGAGCTCCGCTACACCCTCGAATCCCGGCTGCACGTCCTGCCCAGCTTCGCCACCGTCGCCGGCGCCGGCATGGGAGTCGTCGGCGGGCTCTCCGCGCCCGGCATCGACATCAACCTCGCCGCCGTGCTGCACGGCGGCCAGACGATCACGCTCCACCGGCCCATCCCCGTCAAGGGCAGCGCCGTCACCACCTCCCGCGTCGCCGCCGTCCACGACAAGGGCAAGGCCGCCGTCCTCGTCCTGCGCTCCGAGGTCGCCGACGACGACGGACCGCTGTGGACCAGCGACGCCCAGATCTTCGTACGGGGAGAGGGAGGCTGGGGCGGCGACCGTGGCCCCTCCGAGCGCCTCGAACTCCCCGGCCGCGAGCCCGACAAGACCGTCGAGCGGGCCATCCGCCCGGACCAGGCCCTGCTCTACCGGCTCTCCGGCGACTGGAACCCGCTCCACGCCGACCCCGAGTTCGCCGAGCTCGCCGGTTTCGACCGGCCGATCCTCCACGGACTCTGCACGTACGGCATGACCCTCAAGGCGGTGGTGGACACGGTGCTCGGCGGAGACGTCGCCCGCGTCCGGTCCTACCGCACCCGTTTCGCCGGGATCGTCTTCCCCGGCGAGACCCTGCGTATCCGGATCTGGCAGGACTCTCCCGAGCCCGGCCGCGTCCAGGTGTCGGTCACGGCGGTCGAGCGCGACGACGCTCCGGTGCTCGCCGACACCCTCGTCGAGTATTCGTGATTGGAGCCCGCACCATGCGCGCAGCCGTACTGCACGAGATCGGCCAGGACAAACTGGAGGTCCTCGACGACGTCGAGGCGGTGGGCTTCGGCCCCGGCAAGGTGAAGATCCGGGTCAGGGCGACCGGACTGTGCCACTCCGACGTCTCCGCCATGAGCGGCGTGCTCCCGCAGCCCGCGCCGTTCATCCCCGGCCACGAGGGCGCGGGCGAGATCCTCGACGTCGGCGACGGCGTCACCGGGCTGAGCGAGGGACAGCGGGTCCTGCTCTGCTGGCTGCCCGCCTGCGGGGTCTGTCCCGCCTGCAAGCGCGGCCAGACACAGCTCTGCCTGGCCGGATTCATGAACGCCGGCACCCCCAACTTCCGCAGGCCCGGAGGGGAGGTCTTCGGATTCGCGGGGACCGGCACGTTCACCGAGGAGGTCGTCGTCGACGCCGGCTGCGCCGTGCCGATCCCCGACGACGTGCCCTTCGACATCGCCGCCCTGATCGGCTGCGGCGTCACCACCGGACTCGGCGCGGCCATCAACACGGCGCGGGTGCAGGCCGGTTCCTCGGTCGCCGTCATCGGCTGCGGGGGCGTCGGCATCTCGGCGATCCAGGGCGCCAAGCTCCAGGGGGCCGCGCAGATCATCGCCGTCGACCCCGTCGAGTCCCGGCGCGAGGCGGCCCTGCGCTTCGGCGCGACGGAGGCCGTCGCGCCCGACGCGCTCGCCGACGCCAAGCAGCGGATCACCGCGGGCGAGGGCTTCGACTACGTCTTCGAGGTCGTCGGCAAGTCCGCCACCGCCCGCACCGCGTACGAGACGACCCGGCGCGGCGGCACGCTCTGCGTGGTCGGCGCGGGCGCGCTCGACGACTTCCTGCAGCTCAACATGTTCGAGCTGTTCTTCGACGAGAAGAAGATCCTGCCGTCGATGTACGGAGGCGGTGACGTGCTGCATTCGTACGAGCGGGCCATCGCGCTCTGGCGGGCGGGCCGGATCGACCTGGAGTCGCTGATCACCCACCGGGTGCCGCTCTCCGGGATCAACGAGGCGATCGAGCAGATGCGTACGGGTGTCGCGCTGCGTACCTGCATCGAGATCTGAGAGGACCACGACACATGTCACTCCCCCTTGAGGGTCTGTCCGCGATCGTCACGGGTGCCGGCCGGGGTCTCGGCCGGGCCGAGGCGCTGGAACTCGCCCGCCTGGGCGCGTCCGTCGTCGTCAACGACTACGGGCAGGCGGGTCGGGACGGCTCCGGCGAGGCGTCGGCCGCGCCCGCCGAGGAGGTCGCGGCGGAGATCCGCGCGGCGGGCGGCCGGGCGGTGGCCCACCTGGGCGACGTCGCCGACTTCGAGACCGCGCGGGGCCTCGTCGACCTGGCGGTCGGCGAGTTCGGCAAGCTGGACATCCTGGTCAACAACGCGGGCATCCTGCGGGACCGGATGGTCTTCTCGATGAGCGAGGAGGAGTGGGACTCGGTGATCCGGGTCCACCTCAAGGGGCACTTCAACACCACGCACTTCGCCGCGGTGCACTGGCGGGGGCGGGCGAAGGCGGGGGAGTCCGGCGTGTACGGCCGGATCGTGAACACCTCGTCGGAGGCGTTCCTCGCGGGCTCCGCCGGACAGCCGAACTACGCGGCGGCCAAGGGCGGGATCGTGGGGCTCACGACGTCGACGGCGCTGGCGCTGGCGAAGTACGGCGTCACGGCGAACGCGATCTGCCCGCGGGCGCGGACCCGGATGACGAAGGACGTCTTCGCGGGGTTCGCGGAGCCGGCGGCGGGGGAGCTGGACGCGCTGGCGCCGGAGCACGTGGCGCCGCTGGTCGGCTACCTGGCCTCGCCGGCGGCGGCGTCGGTCAACGGCCAGCTGCTGGTGGTGCACGGCGGGATGGTCGCGATCGTGGACCGCCCGAGGGTGTCGGCCAAGTTCGACACGTCGAAGGACGCGTTCACGTACGAGGAGCTGGACGGACTGCTCACCCCGCACTACGCGGACCGCCCGCCGGGCGAGACGTTCGCGGCGGCGGAGGTCCTGGGCCTGAAGAAGGGCTGACGGGGTGGGGTGGGGAGGGGCCTCCCCACCCGACCGCGGACGCGGCAGTTTCGCGCCGTTCGATGGGCCCGGGTGGGCCGTGGCCCGGCGCGGCAGCCCCGTGCCGGGGAGCGTGCCCGGCGCGAGCCCGCACGGCCGGCCTGGCGCCGTCGTGTGTTTCGGGGGCGGGAAGGGCGGGGCGGCAACCTGGCGCCGCCGTGCGATTCGGGAACGGGAACGGCCCCGGGGAGACCCGGGGCCGTTCGTCCTGCCGTGGCGACGGCGGGCCGGGTGGGGAGGTCGTCCCCGAGCCGGCGTCGTGCCGCCGTTACTGCTCCGCGTCGCGGCGGTGGCGGCCGTGGGGGGAGGAGGTGGACTCCTCCGACGGCGCCGCCTCGCCGCGGTGCTTTCCGGAGCCGTTCGGCTCCGTCCCGTCGTTGCGTGCTTCCGACATGGTGGAACTCACCCCGTACTGATCGCTGTTGTCGTGCGGCCGAGAGTCTAGTCAGCGGCTTTGCGGTCGGCGAGCGGTGCCTGCTGGAGCGGGACCGGGCGGCAGACCCGCGGCTCCACCGTGACCTCGACCCGCGCCGGTTCCGGGTCCGGCGGGACCTCCATGCCGGCGAGCCCGCAGGGCGTCTCCTCCGTCGCGTACGGGAGCCGCAGCACGCCCTCCGCCGTCCAGAGCCCCGACCCGGCCAGCCACCCCGCGGGGGCCGCCAGTTGGTGCATCCGGCGGTCGGTCGGGCGCCACATCCCGACCCAGCTCCCCGCCGCCGCGTCGATCCGCAGCGCGACGGAGCAGGTCTCCGGCAGCAGCACCTGCCCCGGCTGCACCGCGAACGGGGTCACCGCCGCGTCGTCCAGCCGCAGACAGTCGGGGAAACGAATCGGCAGCAGACTGCCGAGGACACCCCACCCGAGCCGCTCGTGCCCCGGTGACGGCGCGTCCGAGCGGATCAGCAGCAGCCCGCTGTCCGGGTCGGCCATCAGCAGCCGGTCGTGGCTCTCCTCGGTGATCTGGAGCAGCGGCGTCACCTCCCCGCCCCGTTCCAGGTCGACCGCCACCGCCTTGACCGGGCCGTCGTCCAGCCGCCGGTCGAGGGCGAGCATCCGCCCCGTCCGGTCCAGCCAGACCCCGCCGGAGCAGCGGCCCTTGACCTCGGCGACCTGCTCGGGCCCGAACGCCCCGCCCGCCACCAGCCAGATCGTGGTGGTGTCCGCCCCGACGCACATCGCGTACGCGCAGATGCCGTCCGGCGAGGGCGGCAGCAGCGTGAGATCGGTGGACTCGACGGCCCCCAGGGACAGTTCCCCCGTCCCCGGTCCCGTCGGGTACAGCAGTGAGAACGTGTGGCGGTCGCCGTCCACCCGGCGGCCGGTCAGCACCCGTCCGTCCGCCAGCGGCAGCAGCTGCGTGTGGCGCTCCTCGGGCTGGTCGAGCGGAAGGGGTACGGCGTACGGCTCCGGCCCGTCCAGGGTCCAACGCTCCGCGTACAGCGCGTCCCCGGTGCCGGCGAGCCGCGCCGCGTACGCCCCGTTGGCCGTGATCGTGAACCGCGACGGCCACACCGCGCCGCCGTCCCCCGCAGTCGTCTCGATGGCACAGGCTGTCATCGTCTCGTCACCTCCGGCCACCGAAGCTAGTTTTCGCACTTCCTGCCGAACAACACGAGCCCGGTCACTTCACACATAAGGGTGGCCATGAATCGATTCTGCTGAGGGGAGGGGGGTGGTTGTGCTGAAGAGAAGGGTGGGGCATAAGGTAAGGCGACCCTAAGTGGAGTCTGGGACTCCGGGTGCGAGGCCGGGTAGGGGACCCGTTCCGCAACCGATCCCGAGCCGCCGTCCCCGTACCCGTACAGGAGAACCCCTCATGTCCCTCCGCCGCCGCGGCACCGCCGCAGCCCTCGCCCTCGCCGCCGCGCTCTCCCTCGCGGCTTGCGGAAGCGGCGACGGCGCATCGGGCGCCACCTCGGAAAAGAAGGAAGGCGCCGCCAAGAAGGACGTCGCCACGGGCGGCAAGGACTTCGGCGACGCGGCGGCCAAGACCGCGGCCATGGGGACGGACGCCAAGGCCGGCCAGTTCCCGCGCACCCTCACCCACGCGCTCGGCAAGACCGAGATCAAGTCCGCCCCCAAGCGGGTCGTCGTCCTCGACGTCGGCGAGCTCGACAACGTCGTCTCGCTCGGGATCCAGCCCGTCGGCTACGCCCCCGCCGAGGGAGACGATGGCATCCCCACGTATCTGCAGAAGGACGCCGGCGCCCCCAAGTCCGTCGGCACCATCAACAACCTCAACCTCGAGGCGATCGCCAATCTGGAGCCCGACCTGATCCTCGGCAGCCAGCTGCGCGCCGCGGACAAGTACGACGAGCTCTCGAAGATCGCCCCCACCGTCTTCTCCATCCGCCCCGGCTTCACCTGGAAGGAGAACTACCTCCTCAACGCCGCGGCCCTGGACAAGACCGCCGACGCCAAGGCGAAGCTCGCCTCCTACGAGACCAAGGCGAAGCAGCTGGGCACGGACATCGGCCCGAACAAGCCGTCCATCTCCATGGTCCGCTATCTCCCGGGCAAGATCCGCCTCTACGCCAAGGCGTCCTTCATCGGCACGATCCTCGAGGACGCGGGTCTGCCCCGGCCCAAGAACCAGCAGATCAACGACCTCGCCGCCGAGATCAGCCCCGAGAAGATCGACCAGGCCGACGCCGACTGGATCTTCACCGGCGTCTACGGCGACCCGAAGGCCACCAAGCGCGACACCGCCCAGGCCAACCCGCTGTGGAAGAACCTCAAGGCCGTCAAGGCCGGCCAGGCCAAGGACGTCCCGGACGAGACCTGGTACCTCGGCCTCGGTGTGACCGCGGCCGACAGCGTCCTCGCCGACCTGCGCGCCGACCTCGTGAAGTAGGCGGTGCGGACCCCTGGCGCCCCCGACGGCACCAGGGGTCCGCTCTGCGGAGATCACCGCAACCATCGATTGAGCAACCCCGACGGCGGCCCGCCACCTCCGCGAAAGCGGCGCCGGTTTAGGCGCACAAGGCGGCCAGGTAGCCTTTCCTCCGTGCCCCGTCTGTCTGAAGTCATCGCCGCGCTCGACGCTCTCTGGCCGCCCGAGCGGGCCGAGGAGTGGGACGCCGTCGGCACGGTCTGCGGCGACCCCGACGCCGAGGTGACCCGTGTCCTGTTCGCCGTGGACCCCGTCCAGGAGATCGCCGACGAGGCGATCGCGCTGGGCGCCGACCTGATCGTCACCCACCACCCGCTCTATCTGCGCGGTACGACGACGGTCGCGGCCTCCCACTTCAAGGGCCGTGTCGTGCACACGCTGATCAAGCACGACATCGCCCTGCACGTCGCGCACACCAACGCCGACACCGCCGACCCCGGGGTGTCCGACGCCCTCGCCGGCGCCCTGGACCTGCGGATCACCGGCCCCCTGGTCCCCGAGACCAACCTCGGCCGGATCTGCGAGCTGGACCACCCCGAGACCCTGGCCGACTTCGCGGCCCGCGCCGCGAAGCGGCTGCCCGCCACCGCGCAGGGGATCCGGGTCGCCGGAGACCCGGGCATGACGGTCCGCCGGGTCGCGGTCAGCGGCGGCTCGGGCGACAGCCTCTTCGACGCCGTCCGGGCCGCCGGCGTGGACGCCTTCCTCACCGCCGACCTGCGCCACCACCCGGTCTCCGAAGCCACCCAGCGCGCGCCGATCGGCCTGATCGACGCCGCCCACTGGGCCACCGAATGGCCCTGGTGCGAGCAGGCCGCCGCCCAGCTCGACGAGATTTCCGACCGCCACGGCTGGGACCTGCGCGTCCACGTCTCGAAGACGGTCACCGACCCCTGGTCCTCCCATCACAACTCCCCTGGAGCCCCCAACTGAACGCCGCGCCCGCCGACCAGATCCGACTGCTCGACGTCCAGGCACTGGACGTCCGTCTCCAGCAGCTCGCCCACAAGCGCAAGTCCCTGCCCGAGCACGCCGAGATCGAGTCGCTGACCAAGGACCTCACACAGCTGCGCGACCTGCTCGTCGCCGCGCAGACCGAGGAGAGCGACTGCGCCCGCGAGCAGACCAAGGCCGAGCAGGACGTCGACCAGGTGCGCCAGCGCGCCGTCCGGGACCAGCAGCGGCTGGACTCCGGCGCCGTCTCCTCCCCGAAGGACCTGGAGAGCCTCCAGCGCGAGATCACCTCGCTCGCCAAGCGCCAGGGCGACCTGGAGGACATCGTCCTCGAGGTCATGGAGCGCCGTGAGTCCGCCACCGAGCGGGTCGCCGAGCTGACCGAGCGGGCCTCCGCCGTGCAGGCCAAGGCCGACGACGCGACCGCCCGCCGTGACGCGGCGCAGGCCGAGCTGGACGGCGAGGCGTCGTCCGTCGGCAAGGAGCGCGAGCTGGTGGCCGGCTCCGTCCCGGCCGACCTGCTGAAGCTCTACGAGAAGCTGCGCGAGCAGCAGGGCGGTGTCGGCGCGGCGCGGCTGTACCAGCGCAAGTGCGAGGGCTGCCACATCGAGCTGAACATCACCGAGCTCAACGAGGTCCGGGCGGCCGCCGCGGACACGGTGGTGCGGTGCGAGAACTGCCGTCGGATCCTGGTCCGCACGTCGGAGTCCGGCCTGTAATGACGGCCATCACGGAAGTCGTCGTCGAAGCCGACGGAGGCTCCCGGGGCAACCCGGGGCCGGCCGGGTACGGGGCGGTCGTCCTGGACCCGGTGACCGGCGAGACGCTCGCCGAGCGGGCCGAGTACATCGGCGTCGCGACGAACAACGTCGCCGAGTACAAGGGCCTGGTGGCCGGGCTGAAGGCGGCGCGTGAGCTGTTCCCGGACGCCAAGGTCCACGTCCGGATGGACTCCAAGCTGGTCGTCGAGCAGATGTCCGGCCGCTGGAAGATCAAGCACCCGGACATGAAGCCGCTGGCGGCGGAGGCGGCCCGGGTCTTCCCCGCGCGCCAGGTCCGCTACGAGTGGATCCCGCGGGAGAAGAACAAGCACGCGGACCGCCTCGCCAACGAGGCCATGGACGCGGGCAAGCGCGGCAAGCAGTGGGAGCCGTCGGCTTCCTCGGCCGCCCTGGACACGTCGGCGGCGCGCAACGCCGCGCGCGGCGCGGCGACGGCGCCCTCGGGCCCTCCCGGCGACGCGACGGCCGGCGCGGCCCGCGCGAGGGCGGCGCTCACGGGAGCGGGTGCGGGTACGGCCTCCGGTACGCGTACGGGCTCCGGTGCGGGTGTCCCGACCGACGACGGCCTCTTCGCCGCCGACGAGACCATCGCGGCCCAGGCCCGCGCCTCGCTGGCGGCGGCCGCCACGGCCGAGCGCGAGTCCGCGGAGAGCGGTGACTTCGAGGCGGAGGCGGGTGTCCTCGGCCACGAGCCCAAGGCTGCCGTGTCCGGTGCCGGCAGCACCGCGGCGCACACCGGCGGTGCCGCCGCGCCCGGTTGGGGGGCGCCCGACATGGGGGCTCCCGCCACGTTCGTCCTCCTCCGGCACGGGGAGACCGCGCTCACGCCGGAGAAGCGCTTCTCGGGGAGCGGGGGCACCGACCCCGAGCTGTCCGCCGCCGGGATGCGGCAGGCCGAGGCCGTCGCCGCCGCGCTCGCCGCGCGCGGGACGATCCAGGAGATCGTCAGCTCGCCGCTCAAGCGCTGCCGCCGGACCGCGGAGACCGTCGCCGCGCGCCTCGGCCTCGACGTGCGCATCGACGAGGGGCTGCGCGAGACCGACTTCGGCGCCTGGGAGGGGCTGACCTTCGCCGAGGTACGGGAGCGGTACGCCGACGACCTCGACGCCTGGCTCGCCTCGCCCAAGGCCGCCCCGACCGGCGGCGGCGAGAGCTTCGCGACCGTGGCGCGGCGCGTCTCCGCGACCAGGGACCGGCTGACCGCCGCGTACGCCGGCCGTACGGTCCTGCTCGTCACGCACGTCACGCCCATCAAGACCCTGGTGCGGCTGGCCCTCGGCGCCCCGCCGGAGTCCCTGTTCCGGATGGAGCTCTCGGCGGCCTCGCTGTCGGCGGTGGCGTACTACGCGGACGGCAACGCCTCCGTACGACTCCTGAACGACACCTCGCACCTGAGGTGACCCGCGACGGAAGCAGAGGGGAGGGGTCACGGAAATCCGTGGCCCCTCCCCTCGTTCCGTAGCACCATCGACGCCATGAGCTGGCACATCACCGAGGACGCCGCGGCCTTCCGCGCCGCCGCCCGCGAGCACTTCGCCGCCGATCCCGCGCGGAACACCGTGCTGCTCACCCTCAGCGAGGGTGCCCGTCGGCGGCCCATCGAGTCCGCGCGGTACGGCTGGTGGACCGAGCCGGACGGCCGGGTGACCGGCGCCTTCCTGTTCACGCTGCCCCACGAGCCGGCGCTCGGACCGATGCCCGTGGAGGCGGCCCGCGCCCTCGTCCACGCACTGCCGGACGCGGCCGCGGTGACCTGTGTGCGCGGCGAGGAGGAGACGGCCGGGGCGTTCGCCCGGGAGCTGTGCGGGGAGAGCCGGACGTGGACGACCACCCGCCGGATGCGGCTCTACCGGCTCGGCACGCTCACCCCGCCGGACCCCGCGCCGCCGGGAGGGCCGCGGCGGGCGGCCGACGCCGACATTCCGCTCGCCGTGTCATGGATGCGTGACTTCGCCCGGGACATCGGGGAGGACGCCGACGTCGACTACACCCCGAACATCGAGCCCCGAGTCGCCGAAGGCCGCCTCCACTTCTGGGAGACCGGCGAGGGCCCGGTGTCGATGGCGAGCGTCTCGCCGATCGTCGCGGGCCAGGCCCGGGTCTCACCGGTGTACACACCGGCCGAACTCCGCGGTCGCGGCTACGCGGGAGCCGTCACCGGCGCGGTCAGTCGTGCCGCCCTGGACGCGGGCGCGGAGCAGGTCCTGCTCTTCACGGACCTCTCCAATCCCACCAGCAACGCGCTGTACCAGCGGCTCGGGTACCGCCCGGTGACCGACCACGTGGGTCTGACGCTCTCCTGACGGTCGGTCGGCGAGTGCGCGCCTGTCAGCGCGCCCGCAGCTCCGCCGCCTCGCGCGCCAGCGACTCGACCCGTGCCCAGTCGCGGGCCGCGAGGGCGTCGGCGGGCAGCATCCAAGTACCACCGACGCAGCCGACGTTCGGCAGCGCGAGGTAGCCGGGGGCGGAGGCCAGGGAGACGCCGCCGGTCGGGCAGAACCGGGCCTGGGGGAGCGGGCCGGAGAGCGACTTCAGATACGGGACGCCGCCCGCCGCCTCGGCGGGGAAGAACTTCATCTCGCGCACTCCGTGCTCCAGGAGCGCCACGACCTCCGACGTGGTCGAGACGCCTGGCAGGAACGGCACGCCCGAGGACGTCATGGCGTCCAGCAGGCCCTCCGTCCAGCCGGGGCTCACCAGGAAGCGCGAGCCCGCCGCGACGGCGTCCGCGACCCCGGCCGCGGAGAGGACGGTGCCGGCGCCGACGACCGCGTCGGGGACCTCGGCGGCGATCGCGCGGATGGCGTCCAGCGCCGCCGGGGTCCGCAGGGTCACCTCGATCGCGGGCAGCCCGCCCGCGACGAGGGCGCGGGCGAGGGGGACGGCGTCGGCGGCGTCCTCGATGACGACGACCGGGACGACGGGGGCGAGGTCGAGGACCGAGGGCAGCGCGGAGGTCATGGCCCCATCCTGCCCGCCTGCGACAACACGCGCAACGAGCGTTGCGCACAGCGCAACGCTCGATGGTCGGCGACGCCACATGCCCCGGGCACCCCACTCCAAGGGGCGGGCCCTCCTAGTGGATCTCCTCCACCAGGACGTCGAGGACCCCCGCCTTCCCCTCCTCCACCACGTACTTCAGATCCCGCAGCGCCACCACCAGCTCCACCGGATCCTTCGGCGCCGCACCCGCCTGGAGGAGGCTCCGCACGATCCGGCCCTTCGTCGCCTTGTTGAAGTGGCTGACCACCTTCCGGGTCGGCGCGTGCAGCACCCGCACCGTCGCCGTCCGCGCCGCCACCTCGCCCTTCGGCTTCCACGCCGAGGTGTACGCCGAGGACCGCAGGTCCAGCACGAGCCCGTCGCCCGCCGCCTCCGGCAGCACGGTCGCCATCGCACCCCGCCAGTGGGCACCCAGCGCCCCGAGCCCCGGCAGCTTCACGCCCATGGAGCAGCGGTACGACGGAATCCGGTCGTCCACGCGCACCGCGCCCCACAGCCCCGAGAACACCAGGAGCGAGGCCCGCGCCCGCTTCCGCGCCGCCGCGTCCAGCGTGGCCAGGCCCAGCGCGTCGTACAGCACCCCCGTGTAGATCTCGCCGGCCGGACGCGCACCCGCCGTCCGCAGCTCCGTGTTCTTGGCGATCTCGCCGCGCAGCCCCTCGCTCAGCCCGAGCACCTCACGCGCCTCCTCCTCGTCGGCGACGCACAGCTCGACCAGCTCGTCCAGGACCGCCGCCCGCGCGTCGGCCAGGCCCGGCAGCGACAGGGACTCCGGCTTGAGCGGCGCCCCACGCCCCGAAGCGGCCTTACCCTCCGACGGCGGCAACAGCACGAGCACGGTGGTTCTCCTTCGTACGTACGGGGCTGGGGGTGCGGCCCCAGAGCGTTCAGCCTACAAAGTGCCGGGCCGGGTCCTCCGCCATACGCTCGGTCCATGCCACGCCGCCACATTCACGTGACCGGCGCAGCCGAGGACCTGCGGGCCGCGCTGCGCGCACTGAGGACCCGGATGCAGGTTCCGACGGGCTTCCCGCCGGCCGTCCTCGCCGAGGCAGAGGCGGCCGCGGCGTCCCCGCGGCTGCCGGATCACGACGCCACCGACATCCCTCTCTTCACCATCGACCCGCCGGACTCCCGCGACCTCGACCAGGCCATGCACCTCGCCCGGCGGCCGGGCGGCGGCTACCGCGTCCACTACGCCATCGCCGACGTCGCCGCGTTCGTCACCGCCGGAGGCGCCGTCGACAAGGAGGCCCACCAGCGCGTCGAGACCCTGTACTTCCCCGACGAGAAGATTCCGCTGCACCCGCCGGTCCTCTCCGAGGGCGCCGCCAGTCTGCTGCCCGGCCAGACCGTGCCCGCCCTGCTCTGGCGCTTCGACCTGGACGCCGACGGCTGCCAGGTCGCCGTCGACGTACGCCGTGCGCGCGTCCGCAGCCACCTCAGGCTCGACTACGCCGGCGCCCAGCAGCTCATCGACGCGGGCACGGCGGAGGAACCGCTCGCCCTGCTCAAGACCGTGGGCACGCTCCGCGAGGCCCTGGAGGTCGAACGCGGCGGGGTCTCCCTCGACCTCCCCGAGCAGGAGGTCGTCGAGACCGGCTCCACGTACACCCTCGTCTATCGCGCTCCGCGCCGGGTCGACGGCTGGAACGAGCAGATCTCCCTGCTCACCGGCATGGCCGCGGCCGATCTGATGATCGCTGCGGGTACGGGGATCCTGCGCACCCTGGGTGCCGCGCCGGACGGGGTCGAGAAACTGCGCCGCTCCGCACAGGCGCTGGAGATCGCCTGGCCGCACCACGTCTCGTACGCGGAGCTCATCCGCTCGCTCGATCCGGCGAACCCCCGGCACGCGGCCTTCCTGCTGGACGCCACCGGCCTGTTCGAGAAGTCCGCGTACATCCACTTCGCGGACGGCAGTCTTCCGGAGTCCCTGATCCATTCGGCCATCGCCGACGAGTACACCAGCTGCACCGCGCCCCTGCGCCGCCTGGTCGACCGCTATGTGGGCGAGCTGTGTCTGGCGGCCGTCGCCGGCCAGGCACCACCCGCGTGGGTGAAGGACGCGCTGACGACGGTGCCGATCGAGATGGCGAGGGGCCGTGGCAAGGACGCCGACAGGGAGAGCATGGACGTCGTCGAGGCGGCGCTCCTGAAGGACCGGATCGGCCAGGTCTTCGACGGGTTCGTGATCGACGTGAAGGACGCGGCGATGAAGAAGGGCGTCGTGCATCTGAAGGACCCGGCCGTGGTGGGCACGGTGAAGAGCACGCAGGGGCTGAAGCAGGGGAACCGGGTACGGGTGAAGCTGAAGAAGGCGGACCCGGCGGAGCAGGGCAGGGACAAGGTCCTCTTCGAGCACGTGCCGGAGTGAGTCACCCGGCCGCGACGGCCTTCGTCAGTGCGCGGTACAGCGCGCGGCCGTCGTCCGCGTGACAGCGCACGATCCGTACCGAACGGGCGCCGCCGAGGAACCGGGGCGCGTCGACCGGCTCGGTCAGCTCGATGGTGACGGAGGTCTGCGAGGCGACGGCGAGATTCAGCTCCCCCTCCGTCTTCTCGTGAGTGAAGCGCAGCTCGTGCCGTACGGCGGCGATCAGGTCGAGCGGGATGTGGAGGTCGACGTGCGCGGCCTGCCGCAGGCGGAGCGCGTCCGGGGTGAGGACGTGCGGCCGGGTCACGGAGGCGGCATGCATCCCGAGGACGAACAGGATCCCCGAGTACACGTCCAGGACCAGCACGATCGCATGGGTGACGGGCCAGTCGGCCAGCAGATACGACATCCCGACCGTCTCGACGAGGCAGACGAACGCGAAGCCGTACATGAGGGCGGCCTGGTCGCGGGCGTGCGGGAACACCTGGGCGCCGGGGCGCACGCCGCTGCGGCGCCGGGCCACCCACAGCGCGAGGCTCGCCAGCAGCCGCAGCTCGTGGCCGATGAGCCGCAGCACGGGCACGGGCACGAGCTCGCCGAGGGTCTCCCGCGCGGAGAACCCGCGGCGGCGGAGCCGTCGGTACGCCACGAGGCCGGCGACCAGCAGGAGGAGAGCGACGGCCTCGGAGGCGACGAGGGCGGGCGGGGGTATCCGTACACCCGCGACGAGACAGATCAGGATCACGATCTCCGCGGGGAGCGAGGCGTACGCGACGCCGCGCAGCAGCCGGGTGGTGACATCACGGCTCCCGGCGGTCCCTCGGGTGGCGTCCGGCTCGACGGCGCTCGGCCGACGGCCCGTCATCGGGCCCGCTCCTGGACCAGGATCAGGGCCTGGTGGACGGCGGCGGTCTGGGCGGGGGAGAAGTCACCGAACAAGGTCTCGGTGAGCTGGTTCCGCGGCAGGCCCTGCCCGGCGAGCTGCGCCACCACCTCGTCCGGCAGACAGTCGGCGAGCGCCTGGGCCGCCTCCGCCACGCGCGGGTCGTCGGGCGCGGCGTCCGCGAGGGCGTCGAGCCGGGCGTACACGTCGTGGGCGCGCGCGACGGTCCGCGGATCCTCGGCCATGGTGCGCATCGTGCTCATGAGCTTCGCCCGCTCCTCCTCCGGCGCCGTGGCGTCGATCAGGGCGAGCACGTCCCGGTCCATGGCGGCCATACGGGACGCCGGGACCTCGCCCAGATCCGCGAAGAGGCCGGCCAGCTCCGGCGACACCGGCCCCTCGGCGGTCAGCCGCCCGGCCCGTGCCTCGCCGAGCAGCTCGGCGAGGCGCGCCCGCCGCTCGCGGATCACCGCCTCCTGCCGTCCGAGGTCGGCGTCCAGCTCCTCCAGCACCTCCACCAGTTCCCTCCCCTCGTCGTCGGCGAGCACGTCCCGCACCTCGTCGAGTCCGAGGCCGAGCTCGGTCAGCCGCCGGATCCGGGCGAGCAGGACGGCGTCCCGGATGCTGTACTCGCGGTAGCCGTTGGCCCGTCGTACGGGCTCGGGCAGCAGCCCGAGATGGTGGTAGTGGCGCACGGCCCGCGGGGTGACCCCGACGAGCGCGGCGATCTCGCCGATTCGCATGAGCCCAGTAGAAACCCTGACGCTGCGACAAGGTCAAGCGCGCCCGACACGGCGGGTAGCATGGTCGGCACGGCAGACGAGCCGGGCGGACGGCCGCGTGGGGATCCTCGGATCCTCCCGAGGAACGTCCGGGCTCCACAGGGCAGGGTGGTGGCTAACGGCCACCCGGGGTGACCCGCGGGACAGTGCCACAGAAAACAGACCGCCGGGGACCTCGGTCCTCGGTAAGGGTGAAACGGTGGTGTAAGAGACCACCAGCGCCTGAGGTGACTCAGGCGGCTAGGTAAACCCCACCCGGAGCAAGGTCAAGAGGGGCCGCCTGGAGACGGGCGACCCTGCGCGAACGCTCGAGGGCTGCCCGCCCGAGTTCGCGGGTAGACCGCACGAGACCGGCGGCAACGCCGGTCCTAGATGGATGGCCGTCACCCCGACGACCGCGAGGTCCCGGGGTACAGAACCCGGCGTACAGCCCGGCTCGTCTGCCCTTCAGGCCCCTGACCTGCAATATTGCAGGGGACGGGGCCGGTTTGGATGGTTAGGGGGGGGGGCCCCCCCCCCGGGACATACCGCGCAAAACCCGACCCGCGGCGAAGAAA